>DATIAI010000188.1:0-4257 GCA_035458065.1 Algoriphagus sp.
TTTATTTCCTTTATCATTTTTGCGCTTTTTGGAGGCATCGTAGCTGTGATGTGGTACGGTGCAAGCCTCGTGGCCGAAGGTCAAATGACAGTTGGAGAACTGGTTTCTTTTGTACTTTATACCACTTTCATCGGTGGTTCCATCGCCGGTTTGGGCGATATTTACAGCCAATTGCAGAAAGCTATTGGCAGTTCGGAGCGGGTGTTGGAGATCATGGAAGAAACACCTGAATCGGAGTCGGGAGAGACTACAGAAAAGTTTGAAGGCAAGATTGAATTCAATCATGTTGGATTTAGATACCCGACACGTCCGGAAGTTGAGGTTTTGAAAAATGTCTCATTCCAGGTTGGAGCCGGAGAAAAGGTAGCATTGGCCGGGCATTCCGGTGCGGGAAAATCTACCATCATCCAACTTTTGCTTCGGTTTTATGAGGCTGAAAAAGGCGGAATCCTGGTGGATGGCCGTGATGTGAAAGATTGGGATCTGAAAGTTTTGCGAAGCAAAATTGGAATCGTACCCCAGGAAGTGCTGCTTTTCGGAGGCTCAATCCGTGAAAACATTGCCTACGCCAAACCTGGAGCGAGCGAAGAGGAAATCATTTTGGCTGCCAAAAAAGCCAACGCCTGGCAGTTTATTTCCCAGTTCCCTGAAGGCTTGGATACTTTGGTAGGGGAGCGTGGAGTCAAACTTTCAGGCGGTCAGCGGCAGCGCGTGGCAATAGCCCGGGCCATTTTGAAAGATCCTGCAATTCTGATTTTGGACGAGGCCACCTCCTCGCTCGATGCCGAATCCGAATCGTTGGTTCAACAGGCCTTGGATGAGCTGATGAAAGGAAGGACCACCCTCATCATCGCTCATCGACTCGCAACGATTCGCAAAGTGGACCGAATTTATGCCCTAAGTGAGGGGAAAATTGTCGAAGAGGGCAGCCACAAAGAACTGCTTCAAAATGAAGCAGGGTTTTATGCCAATCTTGTCCGCTTACAATTCGCGGATTAACGCAAATTGTGAGCTGTAAAGGATTTTACAAATCCCAGCGATTTTTCCTTTAGAATTTTCGAACCCGGAAATAGCCTTTTCATTTCTTTTTCACTAAGCAGACGGATTTCATCCAGGTACTGCTTTGCGTCTTCTTTCTTCCACTTGGTCATCCGACTCAATCGGGTTTTGGTCAGAAGGAATAAAAGCAGGCTTTTAGGCAAGTATTGTGCAAAGGGAATGGCATAATGAGCCTCGATGGGGAAATACTTATTGGGAGTCTGGATAAAATATTTTCTACCCACTCGCTGAATTTCATCGGCCATTTTCACCTGATTTTCATAGGTGTAAAGGTGTTCGATCACGGAATTTGAAAACACTAAGTCAAACTTTTTGTCTTCAAACTCCTTCATGGAAGTCGCATCTCCCACCTTGGAGCAGATATGGGGATGTGTGGTTTTTTCCCGATGAAGATTCAGCAAAGTAATAGTCACTCCGGGAATATTGGGAACTTGGCTGCATTTCCAAAAATAATCGGTGCCACCTACGTCCAGGATGTGGATGGGCTTTTCCGGATTGAAATTTCTGAAAAAGAGTTTTTCAAATTTTTTAAGGCGTCTAGCCCTGAATTTTGCACCAATCGATTTTGGATGATCCGATGGCGCAAACAGATCGTTTATAATACTCATTAGAAGCCTGAAGGCAGTTGGGGATACAAATAAATCCAAAAGTAACCAGCCTACAGAATTTCTTTCTTAATTTTAAACCGCAAAACTTTCAGCTTAGTCCCAGAATTGCCCTGTTTTTGCATTAATTGACTGATTTAGTTCGGAATTATTTTTATGAAGAGAAGATTTGATACCTATTTTCCCTGGCTTTTTACTGTCAGCGATTTTCTGGCTTCTCTGGTTTCTTTACTGGCGACCAATTTTATTCTCCAGTTAGCCGGAGTTTTCGAAGGAGCAGAGTTTTCTGCCTTTCTTACCCTTTCAGTAGTTTGGTTGTTGGTATCTGTGCTCCGAAAGGATTACAAAATCGGGCGAACAGATGAATATGACTTTACTTTAAGGAAACTCCTCGTCACGCTTTTTTGGTTTTTGGTAGGTACAGCCATTTTGTGGACTCCTCTCCAAAACGACAATTCCCGATGGATTCAAATAGCGGGTCTGGGTTTGACGATGTGTGTCCTCATGGGGATTTTTCGTGTAGGAATTCACCTCATGTTGAGAAAGTACAGGGCAAAAGGGAACAATTACAGAAATGCAGTCATAATCGGGAAGGGCGGAACCAGTCCAAAACTGGCCGATGTGTTCAGAATACGAAAAGACTTTGGGATCAATTTTCTCGGATATTTCGATGACCAGGCAGATTGCTCCCAAACCAGAGGTGGGATTACGGATTTTTTTGAGGAAGCATCCAAATTGGACCTGGACATCATATATATCCACGAGAAATTGGAGCCAGCTTTGGTGAAGAACATCATCGATTACGCAGATGAGAATTACATCAAGGTCAAAATGATACCCGGTGGCAGTTTGCAGCTGGAAAAAAATCTTTCCTTTTCAAAATATGGTGAATTTTTCGTCATCAATGTCAATGACATTCCGCTGGACAATTCTCTGAACAGTTTTGCCAAAAGGACGTTTGATTTGGTTTTTGCTGGATTGGTCACGGTCTTTATCCTTTCCTGGTTGATTCCTCTTGTTGGGATATTGATCAAATTAGAGTCTCCGGGTCCGGTCTTTTTTGTCCAGAAGAGGAATGGAGTAAACAACAAGGTCTTCAATTGTATGAAGTTTAGATCCATGACGCCCAATGATTATGCGGATACCAAGCAGGCCACCAAAAATGACCCAAGGGTTACGCGGATTGGGGCCTTTCTTCGCAATTCATCTTTGGATGAAATGCCACAGTTTTTAAATGTTCTTACCGGTGATATGTCCATCGTCGGACCTAGACCCCATTCGGTGCCGATGAACCAGTCATTTAAATCACAAATGGCTCGATACAACTCCAGACACAAAATCCGTCCCGGAATTACCGGCTTAGCCCAAGTGAGAGGTTACCGAGGAGAAATCGAAAATGCTTATCAGATCAGATCCAGAGTGAAGCTGGATTACTTTTATATCAACAACTGGTCTTTTCTTCTCGATATGGGAATAATGGTCAAAACCATTCATGAATTGGTTTTCCATCGGGACAATGCTTATTGATGATAGAATTTCCTTGGGACCCTTGCGGTGAATATTTTTTAAGAAAATAGCTCACAGATGACATGGATTTTCACAGGTTTAAGCTCTGGAATTTCTGTGTATCTAATTGATTAATTTTCTTCGCGTCTATGCGGTGAATGTTTTAAGGAGCTTGCTCACAGATGACACGGATTTTCACAGATAAATTCTACTGACTCGCATTTTCTGGGTGGTTTAATTTCTTTGCGTTCTCAGCATCTCTGCGGTGAAATTTTTCTGAGATAGAAATAAAAAAAAGCCTCCACTGCAAAAGGGAAGGCTTCAAGTATTAGGAGCTCAATCTTTTCAAAGTTTAAACAGCGCATCAAAGAATCCCATCGTTTCTCCTTTTTTCTTGAAAATGAGCATAGGCAGGTATTTGTTGGCATGAATGAGTTTTTCGGCGGTACTTCCCAAAAGGATTGCCGCAGAAGTGGTTCTACCTCTCGAACCCAACAGGATCATATCCGCATCGATTTTCTGAGCAAATTCCAGTATTAAAGTGCCGGGATTTTTGCCCTCATTCAAAACCATTTCACATTTCAGTTCGGGATGATGATGCTTGCTGACGAATTTTTTGAAATCGTTTTGGGAATTTTCCTTCATGATTTCTGAGAATTCTTCAAAGGTTTTGCCTGTCTTGGAATAGCCGTGTGGAACTTCATAGATATGCATTGGCACCAACTCAGCGTCCAATTCATCTGCAATCACCTCCCCAAACTCATAAATCATATGATTGTGGGAAGAGAAATCAGTTGGGATCAGGATTTTCTTCGGAAACTTAATCGGACGTTTTTCCTGAACCAGCAGTACTGAACATGGAGCTTTCTTCGCAACCCCATCCGCCAAGACTCCATTTCCAACCAAGACGTCTTTCCTGCCCATGATGATTAAATCCACATCCTTGATTTTCGCCCATCGAAGGAAGGTATCCAAAGGATGACTTCCTTCCTCTACAAATACTTCTGTCTCTATGTCTTCCGGGAAATTGAATTCTTTCAGCTTATTCTTAATGATCATTTCGATAGACTCATCTGTGGGAGCCACC
>DATIAI010000189.1:0-2234 GCA_035458065.1 Algoriphagus sp.
GGAATTCACCAATCATTCACTCAAGTCCATTGGCTACCATTTTGGTGGACGGGATCACAGCACAGTGATCCATGCGGTGCAGACTGTGAATGACATGATCGAGACCGACTCAGGATTCAGAAACTCAGTCAATGAGCTGAAGAAGAAATTTAAAATGCGGTCTTATTGATTGAGTTTTTTTCAATCCTTCTTTCACTTCAGTTCGAAAAGAAACTTATTTTTTCTAGCTCAAAACCATAAGTATTTTTTAACTTCCTCAAAAAGAACAACATGGACAATCAGCTCAAACTTGAATTAATTGAGAAAATACTTCAGGTGAATGAAGATCGGGTTCTCTATGAAGTAAGGGCAGTTTTGGAGCAAACCGAAAATGAATCTAAGATTTCGGACGAGCTGTTGGTAGAACTTGAAAAAAGAAGAAAATCGTATCTATCTGGCAATAGCAAAACTCATAGTTGGGAGGAAGTGAAAAAGGAACTTCTTTCAAAATAAATTATGTCACTTCCTTTTGAACTAACGGAGGAGGCAAAAAAAGACATCGGTGATTCCTTCACTTATTACGAATCTGAGCAACCTGGTCTGGGAACATACTTTTTAGAAAAACTGGATCATTGTTTTAGATCTATTTCAGAGAATCCATTCAAACACCCAAGTAAGCGAAGATTTTTTAGAGAGGCTTTGGTTTCGAAATTTCCATTTTTAGTAGTCTTTGAAGTTTTGGAAGACAAACTATTGATTTACGCGGTATTTCACACGAGCAAAAATCCAAGAAAAAAACCTAGAAAGAAGAAGCCTTGATTACCACCTAACAATTCCCTTCAATTCTTCGAATGTAAATTCCAGTTCGGTATAACCCATTGCATAAGGCCCGATTTCATAGGGAGCATATATCACCCAAAACTTACCATCCTTAAATCCTTTGGCATTTGCCAAAAAGAACCCTGTTTCAGGAAGAAAAAATCGGCCGTCATCTGCTATGCTGACTCCTTCAGCCACCTGATGAAATTCCCTGAATTTCTTTTGGGTCAACTCGAAAAAAGCACTGTCGTTTAGGATCAGTCGGTCATCACTTAGAGCTTCTCCGCTTCTTGGATCAAAATTCAAGAATGAAACTGTGCTGTTGGGATGAGCACCTCCCAGAAATGTGAATTGGGTGAAGTGAATGCTCAGCGTGCTGTCGGACTCATAGGAGACTTTTCCGTTTGCTTCAATTTCCCAACCACCAAAGGAATCAGGGAACTCAGTTTTGAACTCCTCGAATGACCTAAAATACCTCTGAACCAAAGAATCAAATGGGGCAAGGTCTTCTCCTGTCTGGATCAGCATTGTCATTTGTTCCTGGATTGCCAAGTTGATCTTTTCAGCTGACTCTGAACCTGACGCTACGGGCCATGAAAGGCTCAATTTTGCACAGTTTTCGCCCACACAGGTTTCTTTCTGCAAAGAATCCATTTGGAAAGTGAGCGGATTCTCAAGAGCATTTTCTGTGTTTTGGGATTTTGGAGCACAGGAAAAAGCAGCCAACAAAAGGAGTAGAATCAGATTTCTCATTAAGATTTTTGATTGGAAAGAAACAAAGAGATCAAGCTCTTTGCCAAAGTTCCGGGATTGAGCTTTCCTGACTGAACATTTTGCTTTTCAGATTCCAAAACACGTTTTACCTCGGTGTTTTTAAGAAATGCAAGTCCAAGCAAAAACAGAATCTGATCATCCAACCAATTGAGTCGTTGGGAAGCTCGGTTAGATTCCCAAAAGCCACTTTGTTTCATTTTGAACTCGTATTGAGCGACCAATTCCCAGATTTTCTCCATTCCCAAACCCGTCATGGATGAAGCCAGCAAGACTTTTGGAGACCAGTTTTTTTGGGAAACTGAAAAAAGGTGAAGGGCATTTTGATAGGTGACCTTGGCTTTTTTGGCAGGTTCGAAATTATCACCATCCGCCTTGTGAATGACCAAGCAGTCGGCCATTTCCATGATTCCTTTTTTGATTCCCTGAAGTTCATCCCCTGCACCTGCAAGCATGAGCAAAAGAAAAAAGTCGACCATATTTTTCACGGCTGTTTCACTCTGTCCTACGCCTACGGTTTCTACCAAAATCACATCAAAGCCCGCCGCTTCGCAAAGCAGCATAGCTTCTCTTGTTTTTCCGCTTACTCCGCCCAAGGTAGTCCCTGAAGGACTTGGCCTGATGAAGGCCCGTTTGTCGGAAGCCAGATTTTCCATGCGGGTTTT
>DATIAI010000190.1:0-2502 GCA_035458065.1 Algoriphagus sp.
GTCAATGCACTGCTTCAGGAAAGAAGAATTGAACTTTCATTCGAAGGTCACCGATTCTTTGATTTGGTTAGGTTCAATAAAACGGGAGATGTGCTGGGAATGCCTGATTTTAGAAAGATTTTCCCAATCCCAAGGAATGAACTACAGGTGGCAGAACCTGGAACTCTCGAGCAAAATCCGGGCTATGAGACATTGTAAAACAGGGAAAAACCAAATTAAAACAATCTGCTGTTAACGCCTTCAGGCGGAAGATGAGAGTGACAGAAAGATGAAGTGTAGCAAACTATAAACCCGACTTGGCTTTATTCCAAGTCGGGTTTTTTAATAGAATTCAATAATCCTTCTTTTGACTAGTTCTTTTTTCAGAAAGTTAGGCTTTACCTCGGAGCATCAAGTTCCAGTACATAAATGGGAGCCCATATTTTTTCAAAAGCCACATACTATATTGTTCTTTGGTGGTATCCACAAACTTTGAGATAAGTGGATCACTGTCCCTGACATTTTCATATTTGAATTCACAAAGCACCATTTTACCGTATCCGGTCACAATTGGACAAGAGGAATAACCTTCATAGGTTTTTTCGCCTAATTTTCCTGATCTCATAAATTTCAGCAGGTTCTCAACCAATACAGGTGCTTGTTTTCGAATCGCAGCACCCGTTTTTGCTGTCGGCAGGAAAGCCACATCGCCAATTGAAAAGATATTAGGGTAGCGTTTGTGCTGCATTGTATGGATATCCACATCGATCCATCCTTTCCCCGGACCTTCCTGAATAGAAACTTTAGAGTCTTGAATAAACTTTGGTGCTGACTGAGGAGGAGCAAGATGCAGCATGTCGTAGTGAATTTTGATTTCCATTGCTCCAGCCAATTCTTCCCCCAGTGGATTGCCCTCCATAATGGTACAATTACTTTCCCCGGGTTTGGAATATTGGAAAGTGATTTCCTGTTTTTCCCCATCGATTTTCACGGGAGCATAAAATGGCTTAAAAATGATATTCCGATCGTGGATGATTTTATTCAAAGTTTTTGCAAAGTCCGGTACTCCAAAAATCACCGTTCCCGGTGTGGCATAGAGTACATTGGTTTTGTCCCGTACTCCTGATTTTCTGAAATATTCTTCAGCCAGATACATGATTTTCTGAGGAGCCCCTCCGCATTTGATAGGAGTAGAGGGCTGGGTGAAAACAGCATTTCCACCTTTGAAATTCTTGAGAACCTCCCAGGTATGTTCAGGATTTGTATAATTCGAACATACGACACCCTTGTCCAAGGCTTCAGTCAGACCAGGAAGGAGCTCTGGAGCCATAACCAAACCCGGAACTGGAATCAGGAAATCGTAGGTAAATTCACCCGAATTGGCCGTGGTCACTTTGTTTAGATCCGGGTCGAGTCCTGTGGCTTTGTCCTTGATCCATTCCACCCCTTTTGGAATGTAATCTGCCTCTTTTCTTTCGGTTTTTTTGAAATCAAAAGCCCCCGCTCCAACCAGGGTCCAGGCAGGTTGGTAATAGTGCTTCTCGGATGGCTCGATTATGGCCAATTCCAATGATTCGTTTTTTCTTTTCAGTTGGGCTGCAAGTGTAATTCCGGCAGTTCCACCACCAATTATCAAAATCTGATAGTGTTTCATAGGATTAATATTTGATTTTATAAGCCATCCAGTCAACTCTGGGATTTACACTTTGAGTTACCAACGACATGATCGATTTCATGGCTAGGGTTATTTTTCGGATTGAATTTAGGTCGCTGCCAAATCATAGAAAGTGATAATAGTCACGTAAGCGGCTGGTTTACATTAGGGTTTTTTTAGTGTGGATTATGGTGATTACCTGTGTGATATTTATCACTAAATTGAAGTTGATGAAAAAGTGATTTTTGTGAATTATCTGAAAAAATGACAATCGAAAAACTCAAGCAGGCTCTACCCAGCATTACAGACCCCAAACTTTTGCAGGCGATTCTTGAAAAAGGGCAAGAAATGAATTTGGAATCAGGTAAGGTATTGATGGAGCCAGGTCAGTTTATCAAGGCTGTTCCACTGGTGATAGAAGGCTCAGTGAAAATCATGAGGATGGACGAGGATGGCAAAGAGCTGTTTCTTTATTACCTGGATCCGGGAGAGACCTGCGCTCTTTCTTTGACTTGTTGTTCAGCTTCGCGGCCCAGCGAGATTAGAGCAGTGGTGGAGGAAAAAGCAGTGATGATATTCATTCCCATCCAAGTTCATGAGCAGTTTTCTGATGAATTTAAACAATGGAAGGATTTTGTCTCCATCACCTATCAGCAACGCTTTCAGGAACTTCTGGTAGCCCTTGACGCCGTAGCGTTCAAGCGGATGGATGAGCGTTTGATGCGTTATATTGTTACGAAAATGAAGCAGCATAAAGCAAATGAACTTCACACCACACATCAGGAGATCGCCAATGAATTGGGGACATCCAGAGAGGTAGTATCACGTCTTTTGAAACAGCTGGAAAAGAAAAAGTGGATCGAACTCGG
>DATIAI010000191.1:0-4582 GCA_035458065.1 Algoriphagus sp.
GGAAGAATTGGGACTTTCAGGGGAATGAGAAACGGAAAGCACGATTATGGAGGAACCGCTTTTGGGACAGAAGGAAATCTGTTTTTCGGTCCTTTTGAAGGATATGAGCCTTTGGCAATCCAAATCGCCGACTTTTTCCGGACAAAAAAGGTACCGGTAGATCCTCAGGAAACTTTAGAAATCTATGCTTTCATGGAAGCGGCGGACGAGAGCAAAAGACGGGGAGGGGAAAAAATCAAGATGGAGGATATTTTCCAGGCCAATCCCTAAAAAAATAAATAGAAATTAAATCGATTTTTCCAGGAAATTGGCCTTTGGTCAGGTATATACAATTCAGCTTCAATGAAATTAGTCAACTCGATAATCCTTCTGATTTTTCTTTTTTCTTCCACAGTTCAGGCACAGCAAAGTTACACCCGTGCCGATACACTCCGAGGAAGCATCACTCCGGAGCGGGCTTGGTGGGATCTGAATCATTACCATTTAGCAGTGGAAATCTTTCCCGAAAACAAATCCATAAAAGGCTCAAATACAATCCGATATAAAGTTGTTTCTGAACACCAACTTTTACAGATTGACTTGCAGGAACCATTGAAAATCATCTCCATAGTTCAAGCAGGAGAGAAGCTAGATTTTAAAAGGGAAGGAGCTGCACATTTTGTTACCCTGAAGAAAAAGCAGGTTCCTGGATCATTTGAAGAATTAGTGGTCAGCTACGAAGGCCAACCCAAAGAAGCCATCCGTCCTCCTTGGGATGGGGGAATCACTTGGCAAAAGGACAGTAATGGAAAGCATTTTATCGCCTCATCCAATCAGGGAATCGGTTCCAGTATCTGGTGGCCAACCAAAGATCATCCGGCAGACGAAGTAGACAGTCTGATGATCAGCGTGACAGTCCCAAAAGGTCTGATGGATATTTCCAATGGGCGCTTGGTCAACATCGAAATGGGGCAAGCTACGGACACCTTTCATTGGTCTGTTGTCAATCCGATCAATGATTATGGGGTCAATATCAATATTGGAGATTACGTGCATTTTGGAGAGAAATACGAAGGCGAAAAAGGAACCTTGGACATGGATTACTTTGTCCTCAGGGAAAATCTGGAGAAAGCAAAAGTCCATTTTCAGGATGCCAGACGGATGATGCAGGCCTTTGAGCATTGGTTTGGGCCGTATCCATTTTATGAAGATGGATTTAAACTGGTCGATGCGCCGTATCTCGGCATGGAGCACCAAAGTTCAGTCACTTATGGCAACGGCTATCAGATGGGTTATCGCGGCAGGGACTTGAGCGGTACAGGTTGGGGCCTGAAGTTTGACTTTATTATCATCCACGAAGCTGGACACGAGTGGTTCGCGAACAATATCACGTACAAGGATGTCGCCGATATGTGGATCCACGAAAGCTTTACCAATTACTCGGAAAGCTTGTTTTTGGAATTCCATTATGGCAAGGAGGCCGGACAGGAATATGTCAGAGGGACACGGATGAACATCGCAAATGACATTCCGATAATCGGCACATACGGGGTGAATCAACGAGGTTCGGGAGACATGTACTACAAAGGCGGTAACCTGTTGAATATGCTTCGGGAGATTCTTCAGGATGACGAAAAATGGAGACAGATTTTGCGAGGCCTGAATGAGGAGTTTTTCCATCAAACTGTGACTACGCAACAGGTGGAAAGTTATATTTCTCAGGCATTTGGCTGGGATTTGAAACCGATTTTCGATCAATACCTCAGAGACAATAGAATCCCTGTTTTGGAATATTATTATTCGGATGAAAAGACACTGAATTACCGATGGGGTAATTGTGCAACAGGTTTTACGATGCCGGTTGATGTGTTGTTGGGTGAAAAGGGCACTCGGCTGAATCCATCTACTCAATGGAAAGTACTGGAAGTGGGGCAAAAAACGGCAGTAACGATAGATCCGGATTACTATGTAGGAGGGTTTAAACTTAGATGAGGTTGCCTTTCGTGATGATTTCTATTGGTAAGTATTCTTTTTCTTGGATTGTCTCCCCAAAAGCAAAATGATTGATGAACCTGTTCAGGCTTTTTCGTGCCTGTCGCTCAGGATTTTGATTGATTAAAAAGTTGATCCACCCTTGTTTTAGCAATTCGATATTTTTTGAGATCAGGTCAAATCCAATAAGCTTAACGTCACTGAGATTCCGTTTTTTTAAATATTCACCAACAATCCACGTCTTTGAATTACTGACAAGGCAAGCCGCAATGTCATTTTCGAAAGCAGCATCCAATTGGTTCTCCAAATCTTGTTGACTGTCAATTGAAAAATTTCGGATCAATCTCTTTGAATGACTTGATTCCATAAATTCCTTAAACCCAAGTTCCTTCTCGATCATGTCATGAGCTTTGGAATTAGGCGGGTCGATATGGAACAGGGCGAAACTTCCAGGATTATGGGTAATCATTTCTAATAACTGGGCGCATAGAATACCGCTTTGACGCAGATCTGTTCCGATAAATGCCAGCGGGTTGAACCCGGGAAGTTGGTTGTCGAATAGGATTGCCGGAATAGCGACTTTTGCGCATTCGTTGAGCAGATTGGAACAGCTTTCTGGATGATTGGGAGCCAGGATCAACCCATCAGGTTTTTCACGGATAATCTGTTTTGCATATTTGTTAAAAAGCTTCTGATTATCAAGAGAATAAAAGTAGTTCTTGATGTCAAGGCCCTGTTTTTCTGCATTTGGTAAAAGACGCTCAATTCCCGTCCAAGCCTGTTGCCAATATTCATCCTCAGCAGGGTCTGGCATGAGAATGACTACGGTAGCCTTACGCTTTTTAGACAAGGAGCTTGCCATCAGGTTGGGCTTGTAGTTGATCTGGAGCGCTATTTTTTCAATTTTCTCTTTAGTTTCTTCAGAAACCCGACCGCGGCCATGTAATACCCTATCGACAGTTCCAATGGATACACCAGCCATTTCGGCAATTTTTTTAATGCTCATAAGGATTGTGTTTGAAATGTGCTTAGCGCTTCCATATATTCGCGTTAACGTTAACGCAACATAACAACCAATTGTTTTTTTGCAAAACAAAGGTTTTAGCCGATTGTGTCCAAAAAGAAAAAATTATAAACACATGAAATCGAGCATGACGAGTAATGTCACACGGATGGATTTCCTGATATCTATCGGGGTACAATGCGAGATTCCATATGACCTCTTAAAGACAATTATAATCATATGAAATATTCCTGCTTCATCAGTCGCCTTTGCCTCTGTTTATTTGTTTCGGTTTCATTGCTATCATGTTCTGGAAGCTCTGGTGGCAATCCTGATAAGTTAGAGGACCTAGTGGTAAAATGGCGCGTAGTGGAGAACACCATCCAAGATACCTCACATGCTGAATTCACCTTTATAAACAATGGCCAGTCTGAAATCAATTACGGCGATTGGGCCCTGTATTTTAACCAAGCAACTTTGCGGATAGGACATTTGCCAGATTCGCTAAATGGGGTAGTGGAGCATGTCAATGGTGATTTGTACCGCTTTTTACCGGGTAAAGAATTTAACCTTAGCCCCGGTGATTCAATCCGTATCAACTACTCCTATGTGGGCTTTTTGATTAAAAATAGCGACGCGCCGGTCGGTGCTTATTTTGTTAATAATCTTGGAAAGGAAAATGAAGAGGTAGTGATGCCGGGTTCATTTACCGCGGCTCCTATGGATAACCTGCAGGCGATTTTCCCCAATCCTGATATTCAATCGATCGTTCCAACGGCTGCCAACCAGTACTATAAGAATCAGGAAATTGCTGTAATTCCAAAGGAGAAAACAGGAAAAATTATTCCAACCCCGGCAATCATGGTGCAATCTGCCGGTAAAGCGCAAATCAACGAAGCCACTGTAATCGCCTACCAAAAAGGACTTGAAAACGAAGCTCAGATCCTGAAGGAATCTGCTAATAGGCTTTTCGGATTTAACCTTAATGTATTGGAAGGAAAAGCGACTGGTCCAAATGCTATTGAGCTTAGCCTCGCTCCAGTGACCGTCGCCGGTGTTTCCGCTGAAGCTTATCAACTTTCAGTAAAACAAAATCGTGCGATTCAAATTTCGGGCACCGATGCGGCGGGGGTATTTTATGGGGTTCAAAGCCTGGTCTCACTCCTGTGGGCAGACAAAGATTCCAGTGGTGTCTTTGCATCCTGTGTTGAAATAAAGGACGCACCCCGCTTTGCATACCGGGGTTTTCTCCTCGATGTATCGCGCAATTTTCAGCAAAAGGAAGATGTGTTGCGATTGATCGATCTGCTTGCCTCCTATAAAATCAACAAGCTGAATATCAGAATTACAGAGGATGAAGGCTGGCGTATTGAAATCAATGGCTTGCCTGAGCTCACCCAAGTAGGAAGTAAGCGTGGTCACACGCGCGATTCCAAAAACTGGCTTACTCCATCTTTTGGTTCAGGTCCAAACCCTGACTCTGAAAACAATTATGGGAAAGGATATTACACCCGCGAAGATTTTAAGGAAATACTCAAGTATGCTCAAAAGCGGCATGTCCAGGTAATTCCTGAAGTTTGCCTGCCAAGCCACGCACGGGCTGCCATC
>DATIAI010000192.1:0-11129 GCA_035458065.1 Algoriphagus sp.
ATAATTATTTATAAAGTACGACCCTAAGGCATTATTAGGCGAACTCAGCCCACTGACTCTAATTTAACTGAACCGATTATTCGGCGACTGATTATTGAGGGAAGGCTGCCCACCGAAACGAATACCAATGTTCCATTGATCTTTCTCCCGGTTTATTTCTACAAATTCGGCATTTCTGAGTAACTGAGAGGAACTCAACCTAGAGAACCACTCGAAATCTAAGGATTGGATTCCTCCAAGGACCACGTTTTTACCCCAATGTCTAGCCCAGGTTGCAGCGAATACCACATCATCAGCAAAGATATTTTCAGATGCACCCAAATTGCTGTTGGTTGAGGGATTCTTCCATAATTCAAGTGTGGTAAAATACTCCCCATGCTTGAAAATAAAATGTTCGACTATTTCAAAGAGGGAGTGTTTCCGAAATATGGGTTCTCCTGAATTTTTTGAAAAATTATCAAAGCAGAGTTCCAGCTCAAAAGACTCGCCCAACGTAGGCAAAAGCCAATCAAACCACTTGACTCCCTTTTCGGAATTAAACTCCGTGCAATCTATCCCCAATCGAACAAAGTTGACTTCATCCTGCTTGAGCCTGTCAAGTTTCGTTTGTGTTACTTCTTTGTCTCTAAATGGAAACCACAGTATTTCAGACCTGGAGGTTTCTTCAAGTGATAGCTGGGCATTGAATTCAGACTGTTCCATCGGGGTAAAAATTTTGGGTTTATAGGATACACCATCCCTTTGGAAAAGGAAAGGTGACTACAAATCCATTTTCAAATAATTAACCAACTTGAAAACCCCCATTTAACAGGCAGTAAACAGCTTTCTCAATTTTTAGCACTGATGAGATTGCGACAAAAGCTACTCACAATGTGGAGAACCCACCCGCCAATTTTAGAATGCTATTTTCACATTGTTTTTGATTCGGTGAACCCCAGTTCACAAAATATTCTCACGACACGATCAATAGTCACAGATTTTTATACCAATAGGTTGTTCTTACGCAAAATCTTTTTGAAATTCCTTTTTTAACCCCACTAACTCACTATGAAAAAATTAACATTACTACCGATGGCCGCAGTTCTTGGCCTTTTGTTCTTTCAGGGAACACCAAAACCAGAAGTTGAATCGGCGCCAATGCATCTCGCCATGTCGCCAGATATGCCTTCAAACATCAAGGCGATCGTAGACCAAAAGTGTTACGGTTGCCACAATGCCGAATCCAAAAATGAAAAAGGAAAAGCCAAACTGGATTGGGACGCTTTTGAGGCATCCAAGAAGTCCAAGCAGATGGCTACCAAAGGAAAAATTGCCGAGGTATTGGAAAAAGGCGACATGCCCCCAGCCAAATTCCTTGAAAATAAGCCTGAGGGAAAATTGTCTGAAGCTGAGCTGGCAACTTTGATGGAGTGGAGCGCCGGCAAAAAGAAAAAAACTGAATAATGAAGCGCCGGCATTGGTTTTTGGGCGGGCCGGTAGTGTTGCTTCTGATCATTCAATTAGTCCCCACTGAATTACCTCCTGTGGAAACCAGCAATCCAGGAGACATCATAGCTACCGGGATTGTAAGCGAGGAGGTTACCAAGATGTTGAAGACTTCCTGCTACAACTGCCACAGCAATGAGACAGAATATCCCTGGTATTCTCATGTGGCACCTTCGTCTTGGCTGGTATCAAGGGATGTCCGGCTTGCCAGGGAAGAACTCAATTTCTCCCAATGGACAGATTACGATATGATCGAGCAATTGGAAAAATTGGACGACATCTATATGGAAGTCGAAGCTGGCAAGATGCCTTTAGGCATTTATACCCTGGTCCATTCCTCTGCCAAACTGGACAGCGCCCAACGTCAAACTATCATCCAATGGGCTGAAGAAACCATGGATGTAATCGCTGAATCTGAAGAGGAAGAAGGGATGGAAGAGGAAGAAGAAACAGAAGGGCAAATCGAGTAATACAGAGGTAAAACAATGATAATGTTTCGGAAAGGAGGTAGCATGGTCTACTTCCTTTTTTTTCGCCTATTTTGCCACACTTTCTTAAATTCTAATTTCAACTGACTTCTGTTCTCCTGAGTTGAGGCTTTCACCTCTTATCCCCACATCAATACAGGAATATCCGGCATTTTGTAGCTACGCGAATAGCCTGAATTCAATTGCAAACCAGTAATTATATCAATTAACAATTCTCCTATGAAACTTCGAATTCTTTTAGTCTTTGCACTTTTATTCAATTTGGCTCCTGCCTGGGCTCAGAAAAAAGCAAAGCATCCCAAAAACATCATCCTAATGGTTGGTGACGGTATGGGAGTTGCACAAATATATGCTGGGCTTACCGGAAACTTTGGACACCTGAACCTGGAGCAATTTCCTGTGGTCGGATTTCACAAAAATCAGGCAAGCAACAGTTTTGTAACTGATTCTGCTGCCGGAGCCACGGCTTTTTCCTGTGGAGTCAAAACCTATAATGGAGCTATCGGAGTAGACGCAAATGGCCAGGCTGTACCAACCATTCTTGAAATAGCGGAAGACAAAGGTTTGGCAACGGGAATGGTCGCAACCTGCTCTATCACCCATGCCACTCCGGCCAGTTTTATCTCACATCAACCGTCACGATCCTTGGATGAAAACATCGCCATGGATTTCCTCAATACAGACATTGATGTTTTCATCGGCGGGGGGAGAAAATTTTTCGCAAACCGTACTGACGGTATCAACTTGGTAGATTCCCTGAAAAACAGAAGCTATCAGATTGCAAATACCATCGAAGAAGTGCAGCAGATCAAAAGCGGAAAGTTGGCCGCCTTTCTTGCTGATGAACAGCAGGCGAGATTTTCAGAGGGTCGGGGTGATGAATTGGTCAAATCCACGGAAGTAGCCTTGAATCTTTTAAAGACAAACAAAAAAGGCATGTTCCTAATGATCGAAGGTTCTCAGATCGACTGGGGAGGACATGGAAATGACACTGGGTACATTGTAGAGGAAATGATTGATTTTGACAATGCCATCGGAAAAGTTCTGGAATTTGCTAAAAACGACGGCAATACGCTCGTTATCATTACAGCCGACCACGAGACAGGAGGATTTTCAATCAACAAAGGCAGCACGGAAACAGGAATGGTTGAAGGTAAGTTTACCACAGGAAGCCATACCGGCGTGATGATTCCGGTCTTCGCTTACGGCCCGGGTTCGGAAGCCTTTGCCGGGATCTATGAAAACAACGAGATCTTCCACAAAATGATGAGTGCTTTCCGATTTAAATAAAATAATCCCTCAGTTCTTTCAGAATCTAAAATTGAGGATACGGAAATAATTCAAAAGGGTGAAATCGAGGATTTCACCCTTATTTTTTTGAAAAGATCCCATTGCGCAAGTTTTCAAGCCAGGATAAAAAAAATGGGAATTCTTTGTGGTAAAATCCTTTTTGAAATTTCCCGAACTTTGCGGCAAGAAATTAAAAAGCTTTAGCTTTTCTCTGTGCTCTCAATAAAGTCTGATTGAAAAATGTCCAATGGAGCTCAATTAAGCCAAAGTAGCATTTTTCTACTTTTCCCTTTGTGAAGCTCAGTGGTATAATTCCCTACTTGTTCTTTGAGGCTAATAAAATCAAGTACTTAGGGGAAAATTTCAATCTGCCTTCTCAAACACCAAAAAGTGTTGAATTCTCATAAACTGACCATTTTCTACCAATTTAAATCCATTGGCCGTCAGCTCTTTTTCGACCTGAGCAACCGTCATCTTATGAAGTGGCCTGATTGCAACCGCAGGATCTTCTCCCCGGTATTCGATCAACAGCAGTTTGCCATCCGGCTTGAGTGACTGTCGGATTGCCGCCAGCATCTCCACAGGGTATTCCAATTCATGATAGACATCGACCATGATGGCCAAGTCTATGGAATTTTGGGGCAAATTCGGGGAATCTTCCTTTCCTTTTACTGTGATCACATGATCATATCCCAACTCCTTACTGCGGTTTTGAAGGTACTGGATGGCGTCATCCTGAATCTCCACAGCATAGACTTTTCCATCGGGTACTTTGGGAGCGATCCTAAAAGTATAAAACCCGGATCCAGCCCCGATATCTGCGACGACACTGCTTGAAGTCACTGGCAATTTCTCAATAGCCAGCAGGGTGTTTTCCTCCTGTTCACGGTTTTGGCGCTCGAGCCAGTCCTTCCCCTGAAAGTCCATCACAAAGGAAATTTCCCTCCCCATATAAACTTTCCCGATACCGCCTGAACCCGGAGTTTTGAAAGTATAGTTGGACTCTTGTTTGTCCGAAGAGTTTTGAGCCTGACAGGAAAAACTCAGGCAAAAACTCAATAGTATCAGGGGGAGAAAAGCTGGATTTTTCATCGGATTCATTTAGGGTTAACTCTGTAATTTAAGACATGTTTTGGAAAGCAATTTCAACTTTGCCATCCCTTAAAATTGGGTTCCTTTATAAACTCCGATTCCAATTTTCCGGGTGAAAATTTTTCAATTTTCTTTTCCGGAATTGGCTTCAAAGGTTCATTACGAAAAATGAAATCTCATTCAAATCCGCAATTTTTTGATCTCAGGCCTGCCTTGAAATTGGCCGGAAAATCCGCCTAAATCTCTAACTGAGGTTATCAATTTCCGAACAAGAAAATCACCAAAAAAAGGATGGGTTTGCTCCAAGAAAACAGACTTTCTATTAGTCCACTTTCTTGAAAAACCCATGGAAAAATTGACCCAGAAAGAAGGCTTGGAATTCGATTGGAAAAGGTCTTAAATCAGGGATTAAGCTTGTCGAACAAGTGGCCGAATCAAAAATAAAGCATCCACTTAGCTTGGGCGACAAGGTCAAATACTACTTATTTCCAATCAAAGGGAGGACAACTTTTCTTTGAAACCAAGGCCGATCATTTTTTGGACATTGGTTTTCTCACTCCTGGATTGCTCAGTAATTGGAATGCCCCTGTCTATCTATTCTTCAGTTTAATCGGCACTACGTAGACCTGATTTTAGGCATGAAAAGCTATTCATTCTGGGTGGATCAGTTTTAAAAATCAATCCGAAACAGCAAATTGAGGAAAAGGAAATGGAGTGAAAAAAATCAATATTTATTATTCATAACTCATTGATTTTTAAAGTTTTTAAAAGAATGTAAATCAATGAATACTTGGAGGATAAATTCAATTTCCGGAAACCCAAATATTATTTGGTCTGGAAAAAATGACCGGAATGAATCAAATAAACCTGTTCTAAAAAACTAACGACCCTTCAAATTTTCAAACTCATCCTAAAAAGTCGAAATTGAGATTTTTAGCCTTGTCTAAAAATTCAAACCTACAAGATTCCAAAAACTGATTTTATTAACTGCTCACAAATCACTACTTAGTTCCATTTCAAAAAATACTTAGACTTCCTCAAACGCTCCTTTTCCCCACGGTAAAATCAATCTTAGGTGCTCTGCTGAAATTTGTCTAGTTTTCGATATCAAATACCAAATTCTATGCTTGATTTTTTTCGCTCATTTTCCCTCTCTTTACCCGAAACAACCGAGGAGCCACATTTCGAAAAAACCTCCTTTCGGGTTCGGAAAAAAATCTTCGCAACCTACGATTCAAGCACTCAATTAGCCTGTCTGAAACTCTCCGAAAATGACCAGGATCTTTTCTCCCTGTTTGACTCCAAGGTGATTTTTCCAGTACCAAACAAGTGGGGTAAACAGGGCTGGACTTTTGTCAAAATCGAAGACTTGGAAGAGGAAGTATTAAAGGATTTACTCTGCTCAGCTTACAACCAAGTGGCTCCCGAAAAACTGAAAATACCCCCAACTAACCCCTATCCTCTCCAACCGTGAAAGTCAAATTTTCCTCTGCCTTTAAAACTCCAGAAGCCGATCATCATTGGTTCAAAAACTGGGTAAGCCAACTTGAAAAAGTCAATGACAGAACCTATGAAAAGATAGAAGTCAAAACCGATTTGGGAAAAACGATGGTTTACGGTTTGCAGACTTCAGACAAAACTTTGGAGCCTTTAGTGATTTTTCCGGGAGCCCGGACGACCGCCCTGATTTGGGATTTCGACCGCAATCTCGATCATCTTCTGGACCGCTTCAGAATTTATCTAGTCGAAACCAACGGACTTCCCAATCTGAGTGATGGCAATACTCCGGACATCAAATCTCAGGATTATGGACATTGGGCAGCTGCGGTTTTGGACAAGCTGGGGCTTCAAAGGTGCTATGTTGCCGGAGCCTCTTTTGGAGGGCAGATCTGCATGAAGCTCAGCCTGACCAATCCCGAAAAGATCAAAGCGGCTTTCCTTTACAATCCGGGTTGTTTGCAGCCTTTTTCCCTTTCCTTAAAAAATCTTTATTACAACCTCCTTCCTATCTTCAGTCCAAAGCGTGGAAACGTGGAGAAGTTTCTTGAAAAGGCCATTTTCCTTAAACCGCACCATTATCTTTCTCCAAAAGCCTGGGAGCTTTTGGTCGATTATGAGCTTTTTGCTCTGACCAGATACATCGACAAATCCCAGAAGCCCTATTTCATGAATGAGGAACTGAAACAAGTCAAATCATCGGTGTATTTGGTACTGGGAGACCATGATTTGCTCTTTCCGGTGGAAAAATCGATCACCAATGCCAAAAACCTCATTCAAAACCTGAAAGACATCCAAGTGTATCCGGCAGGCCATGGAGTAGAAACACTTCCCCAAGCCATGCTCTATTTACAGGAAAAAATCGGAGAGTTGGAAAATTGGAAATAAGCGAATCAAGGTAAATTGCCACAAATTTCAATTATGAGCTGGATTATACTGATTATCGCAGGATTGTTTGAAGTAGGTTTTGCGACCTGCCTGGGCAAAGCCAAAGAAGCTAGTGGCATGACGGCCGTGTATTGGTATGCGGGATTTTTGCTTTGTCTGACCATCAGCATGGTACTTTTGATTCGTGCCACGAGGGAATTGCCGATCGGAACGGCCTATGCGGTTTGGACAGGAATCGGTGCTGTCGGAACGGTATTGGTGGGAATTTTTATTTTCAAAGAACCCGCGGATTTCTGGAGGGTATTTTTTATCACCACCCTGATAGCTTCCATTGTAGGATTGAAAGTGGTCTCTCACTAACAAAAGGGGATAAATAGGAAGCCAAGACTTCAACAGAAAATTTTCCATTCGTCCTTATTCGTACAAAATCGTTCGCTAAAACAAGGGAAACAGGACACGAAACCTCTGAAATAAAGCGATTTGGCAGGTTTTCAATGGCACAATAACTGCGGCAATGAATTGGCATCAATTCCCACACTTATGAGCTACATCGCTATACCCATTCCCCGGGAGGCCGGGAAGCAGGACATTCAGATCGAAGTCACTGTCAACAACGAGAAGCAATCGCTTCACTACAAAGTCGAGCTTTTTTACTGGGATGACTGCCAAAATCCCCAAGGTCACCGGGCAGATTGCATCGCTGAGCTACTTGCCAAGCACGACCCTAATTGGACTGTTTATTACATCGGCTCTCCTACTGATAAGTTTGTCCCGATCACGTTTGTGGAGCGCAGAAGGAAAACCGAGTTACAGGAAAGCAATTAGGTTTATTCTTTCTCAAAATTTTGAAGAAAACCGGATTTGAGCTTCATTTCACGGTCAAAAATCAGTGGGTAATTGGTTCGACCTCTGACCGGCCAGTTGTTTAGCCAACTTTTTCCATCATGGAGTCCCCAAAAGGTCACCCGGCTGATCTTGTCCGAATGCTTTTGAAAAAGCTGAAAAAGCGCAACGTATCGGTCTACCAGTTGCTTTTCGACCGCGGGGGGAATACTATCTGCATAAGGATTCCACTCCGGAGATTCGGCATAGTTGATATTCAGATCCGCGCCGTCAGAACCACTTGGGCGGGGCAAAACGTCTACGTCAAGTTCAGTGACATGTACTTGAAATCCGGCTTCATGAATATCCAATATGGCCTGTTCGATTTGATCCAAAGAAGGTGAAGTCAACCGATAATGGCCCTGCATGCCGATTCCATCGATACGGATTCCCTCGGCCCGCAGTTCCTTGGCCATTTCAAGGATAGCCTTGCGTTTTGCCGGAATCCAGACGTTGTAGTCGTTGTAATAAAGTTCTGCCTCTGGATCAACCTCATGAGCTTTCCGAAATGCTGCTTTGATGAACTCGGTGCCGGTGATGTTGTACCAATGTGTCTTTCTCCAAGTTCCGTTATCCTCAAAAGCCTCGTTCACTACATCCCAACCGTCAATTTTACCTTTGTACCGGCCCATCACCGTGGAGATGTGGTCCTCCATCCTTGCAATCAAATCCTCCTTGTTCAGAGGCTGGCCATCGCCATTTTGGAAAACCCAGGCAGGAGTCTGTTGATGCCAAACCAGTGTATGGCCGACAACAAATGCCCCCATTTTTTCTCCAAGGGCAACATAAGCATCTCCGAAATCGAACTTATATTCTCCCTCTTTAGGATGAACGGGCCCCCACTTCAGGCCATTTTCGGCAGTGATCGAACTGAAATGGAGTGATAAAAGAGAATCAGCCCCTGCTTCCTGGCCTGTCACTTGACCCAAATTGACAGCTGCGCCAATCAAAAAATCAGACTCAAAATTGTCTTTTAATCCAATCTTCGAAGTTTGACAGGATGTGAGAACAAAGCCACAAAGGAGAATTTTCAAATACTTTTCCATGACTAAAAATAGAAAAACCCGCCTCATTAGAAGCAGGCTTGGGTTAAAATGAATTGAAAATCCGAAATTGAAAATCCAAAATCCGAAACTTGTGCTGAACTCGGTTATTGAGCCTGCCGAAATATGTCGAAGCATTAATCTTTCCCACTTCCCTTAAACTGGTCCTCTTTGTAGGCAAAAAGCACATTGAAAGTCGTCAGAGAGCCGTAGCATCGGGTGATGTACTGCTGTAGATTGACGCGGTCCTCATCATCTAGCTTGGGATGATTGTTGATGTTTTGTTCGAGCACACGGAGTTTTTCCCGTACCATCACAATCTTACGGAAAAAGGTCTCGATAGGGATTTCCTTGGTCTGAAGATTTTTGTCAGAGGGTTCGATGATCAAATTTCCTCCCATCCATTTTCCCCCCAAAGGAACAAGCGGAGCGCGCTCTGAAGTAGCCAACAAGGCCTCCCGAATTGCTCTTTCCACATCTTTCATGGTTAGCATTGGGAAGTCCGGGATTTTTGCCTCCTCTACTGTATACCCCTCGAAATCTCTTGCGAGGGTTTTGACTTCCTCTGAAGCAGAGAAATAAATTTTGTAATAGGTGGAATCAATTGCAACAATGACTCCTGATCCAAATTTGGGGTGACCAATGCGGCTGCCTACCCCGAGTTCGCTTGTTGACATGGAAGGGTGATTTTGAGTTCAAAATAGGCCAAAAATCAAATTATTCAAACCGTCACTCCCCTAAGTTCTTGGGAAGACAGATCATTCCAGACCAAAAATTTTTGATCGTAGTGATAGCTTCTTCGAAAGAATCCATATCCACGGGTTGGGTTATATACAAGTTTGCATAGCGAGAGTAGCTTTTGTCCACATCTTCCGGGGAAGAGGAGGTGGTCAGCATGAAAACTGGTATCCTACGGGTTTCTGTGTTTTCCTTGATTTTTTGAAGCACATCATGCCCGTTGACCAGCGGAAGATTGACATCAAGCAGCACCAAATCAGGTGTGGGAGCTTCGGAAAAGCCATCTGATTTAAACAAAAAATCGAGTGCCTCCTGTCCATCCCTAGCCACTGAAATATTTTTAATCCCGGGACTGCCCTCCAAAGCTTCTGGATCAACAGGATGTCACCTTCGTTATCTTCTACTAATAAAATGTGGATTGGATTTATTTAGCGGGTTTAGGAATTGTAAAATAGAAAGTTGTCCCTTCGGAGTAAACTGATTTCAGCCAAATTCTTCCACCAAGGCTTTCAATTATTTTTTTCACAATTGCCAAGCCCATGCCTGTTCCGGTATATTCTTCCTTGCGATGCAAGCGCTGAAATATGATGAAAATCTTGTCGAAATACTCTTCTTTAACTCCGATTCCATTGTCACTTACCGACAGTAACCAATGGTCTATTTCATTTTTGCAATTTATTGTGATCAAAGGAGGGACTCCCTCCCGGCTGTATTTCAGAGCATTTCCGATTAGATTTTGGAAAACCTGAAGGATGGGGGATTTGATCCCGATGATGACACAGGTGCCTGTAAAGTGGATGCTCGCGTTCTTCTCTGCGATAAGTTGGGACTGCAACTGGGTGACCTCCTGGATGAGAGCCTCCAAATTTATTTCTTCCAAATTTTTGTCGTGCTTCCCAACTCTCGAATATTCCAGCAAATCAAGAATTATTTGTCTCATCCTTACCGCTCCGTCGACTGCATAATGAATGTATTCCTTAGCCTTATCGTCCAGTTGATGCTTATATTTCCTATCCAACTGGGAAAGGAAGCTTGACACCATCCTGAGCGGTTCCTGAAGATCATGGGAAGCCACATAGGCAAATTGCTCCAGTTCCGAGTTGGAAATAGCCAGCTCCTTCGCTTGAAGTTTGAGATTTGCATTAAGCTTTTTAAGAGAAACTTCAAATTCCTTCCTCTCGGTGATGTCCGAAATAGCTCCGATAATCCGTACAGGTTGTCCCTCAGGATCTCTTGAGAATATCGCCCGGTCTACCACATAGGCATAAGTTCCGTCCGCTTTTTGGAATCTATACTCCTCATGCCAGTTTCGGAATTTCGGATTTGCCATGGATTTTTCAATGTTGGAAACAATCCGAGTCCTGTCTTGTGGATGTATCAAGCCAAGGAAAAACTCAAAATTGGGCACAACTTTTTCAGGATCATAGCCAAACCTTGTCAAAAATCCCTTGCCCCAATACAACTTATCTTCTGGTATCTGATAGTCCCAAATTGCATCATTAGTAGCTTCTGAGACTCTTTCAAACCGATCGTTGGATTGCTTAATTTCTTCCTGGGATTTTTTGGACTGGGTAATATCTTTGAAATAAACAGTCAAACCCGAACTCGATGGAAAAGCAGAAATCGAAAACCAAGTTTTCAGCTCTTCCATATAGTCTTCAAAAGAGACCACTTTGCCAGTCTCAAGAGCCAGATTATAGTTTTTGAATGACTCTCCTCCTTGATG
>DATIAI010000193.1:0-6141 GCA_035458065.1 Algoriphagus sp.
AAGCCAAAAGACTGGGAAAAAGCACCATTTTAACGTTTGGAGGGGCTTTTTCAAACCATATCTACGCCACCGCTTCAGCTGCTCAGTCGGAAGGATTCCACAGCATTGGAATCATTCGGGGCGAAGATGCAGACTTGGGAAATCCAACTTTGCGACACTCGGAAAAAATGGGAATGGACTTGCATTTTGTAGACCGAGCCAGCTATAGAACAAAGAATTCTCCTGGTTTTTTGAAAAATCTGAGAGTCCGTTTCGGAGATTTCTACCTGGTCCCCGAGGGCGGAACCAATGATTTTGCCATAAAGGGAACCAAAGAAATATTGAACGACTCCCACTCAGAATATTCCCATTTCTGTGTTTCCATTGGTACAGGAGGAACATTAGCTGGGTTAGCGTCAAGCCTAAAAAGCCACCAAACCTTGATTGGTTTTTCCTCTTTGAAAGGAGAGTTCATCTCAAAAGAAATTGATGGTTTGCTCTCAACATACAACATCCAGCCCGAGGGGAAATCGCAAATCCAAACAGAATATCATTTTGGAGGCTATGGCAAGCATAACAACGAATTGATCAAGTTCATACATTCGTTTTATGAAGAGTTCAAAATCCCTCTTGACCCCATTTACACCGGCAAAATGGCCTTTGGAGTCTGGGATTTGATAGGGAAAGATCATTTTCCACCGGGATCAAAAATCCTCATGATACACACGGGAGGACTTCAGGGGAATGTCGGCTTTACAGAAAAAACCGGAATTGAATTGCCTATTCTTTGATCGTAAAAAAATCCTCGGATTCTTGAGGATGGATTTTGAGCACGTTAGCAGATACCAGTCTAACCAAGGTTTTGGAGGCCAAAAAACGTGGAATTTTCGCCAGTCTTGAAAATTCCTTTAAGGTTATTTTTCCGCTTTCTCCGAGTGCTTTCATCAAAATCTCCTCTTTCCAGCCATAGGTAAAAACTGTGTCTTTGGGAATTCTGCCTTTTTTCAGCACTTCCCATACTTCCCTGCTGGCTTGTATACTTCGATCCTGAACTCGGAAGTAGGCCTGTTTTCGGTCTTTTTCCTTTAAATAATGTGGCCGATCTTGACTTTGGGGAATCCTAAAAACTGCAACTCCTTTTTTCTCAGATAGCTTTATGGTAAAAACTTCAAATTCCAAAGTAGGAAAAATCAGTTCCCGGATGGCCTTTTCCATCACAAAAATCTCTTCCTCAATGAACCGCTGCCCACTGACAGTCCCGTCATCATCAATGCCAATCAGCAAATCTCCTCCTTCAGTATTAGCCAAGGCAACTACCTCCCTGACTATTTTCTCAGGAAATGCGGCCTTTTTTTTGAATTCAATCTTCAGTCCTTCGCCTTTTGCGGCCAAGGCCTTCACTTCCTGAAGGGTCATGGCTTCGGATTTTGATGAACAATTTATTTTAAAACACCCCTGTTAAGTTCCTCCAATCGGGATTTTTGTGACTGCCATTCGTCCCTCAAGCGCGCGGCTTCCATGAAATTGAGTTCTTTCGCAGCTTTTTCCATCAACTTTTGTGTCTGCTGGATCAGCTTTTCCAGTTTGTCTTTGCTCAAGTATTGGACTACAGGATCTGCTGCAATCTGATTTTCACCCGGCATGGGTTCAGCATAGAATTTTGTGCCTTTTTTAGAATCCGCAACTTTGGTTTGACCCATGATTCTGTCTCTTGACTTGACCACAGTAGTCGGTGTGATTCCATGCTCCTCATTGTAGGCCATCTGAAGAGCCCTTCTTCGCTTGGTTTCATCAATCGCTGACTGCATGGAATCAGTGATTCTGTCGGCGTACATGATTACCCGACCTTCAGAATTTCGAGCTGCCCGGCCGATTGTCTGAACCAACGAGCGCTCATTTCTCAGAAATCCTTCCTTATCAGCATCCAAAATTGCCACCAAAGATACTTCAGGTAGATCCAGGCCATCCCGAAGTAAGTTGACACCGACCAGGACATCAAAAACCCCAAGCCTTAGCTCCCGCAAAATTTCAACCCGATCGAGAGTTTTCACTTCTGAGTGAATATATCGGGACTTTACTCCTGCGCGCTCCAGAAATTTTTGAAGCTCCTCCGCCATCCTTTTAGTCAATGTCGTCACCAAAACCCGGGCATCGGTTTTTATGGTCTGGTCAATTTCTTCCAGCAAATCATCGATTTGATTTTGACTGGGACGGACTTCTATGGTAGGATCCAACAGACCCGTCGGACGGATAATTTGTTCCACCACTATGCCTTCGGTCAGTGAAAGTTCATAATCAGCAGGAGTCGCGGAAACATAAATCACCTGATTGCCCATCTGCTCAAACTCCTCAAATTTCAAAGGTCTGTTGTCCAATGCTGATGGAAGGCGAAACCCATAATCCACCAAATTGACCTTTCTGGAGCGGTCACCACCCCACATCGCCCGAATCTGCGGCACCGTCACGTGACTTTCGTCGATGACCAAGAGGTAGTCATCAGGAAAATAATCCAATAAACAGAATGGTCTCGCACCAGGCTGACGACGGTCGAAATAGCGGGAGTAATTTTCCACTCCTGAGCAGTAGCCCAATTCCCGAATCATCTCCAAATCAAATTCTGTTCGCTCCTGAAGGCGTTTTGCTTCCAGGTATTTTCCTTCTTTTTCGAAGAAGTTTACCTGTGCCACCATATCATCCTGGATCTCACGAATTGCGACTTCAATGGTGTCCCGCCCGGTTACAAAGAGATTGGCTGGGAAAATTGAAATAATTTTTTCGTCAGAAAGCTTTTTTCCAGTCGCTGGTTCAACACGCTGAATAGCCTCAATTTCATCTCCCCAAAAGAAAATCCGGTACGCAAAATCCCCATAGGCAACATGAATATCTACGGTATCTCCCTTGACCCTAAACGTCCCGTGAGTTAGATCTTGCTGAGTGCGACTGTAAAGAATATCAACCAGCTTGAACAGCAACTGATTTCTGGGAATCCGGTCACCTTCCTGTAACCGGACGACATTTTTGCCAAATTCATCCGGGTTACCGATACCATAAATACAAGAAACCGATGCTACCACAATGACATCCCTTCTGCCGGTAAGCAAGGATGAAGTCGCACTGAGACGCAACTTTTCGATTTCCTGATTGATGCTCAGGTCTTTCTCGATATAGGTTCCCGAACTTGGGATAAAAGCCTCCGGCTGGTAGTAGTCGTAATAAGAAATGAAATACTCGACTGCATTTTCGGGAAAAAACTGCTTGAATTCTCCATAAAGTTGAGCTGCCAAAGTTTTGTTGTGACTCAAAACCAAAGTGGGTTTTTGGGTTTGCTGAATCACATTTGCAATGGTAAAAGTCTTGCCAGACCCGGTCACACCCAATAGTACCTGCGCTGAGTCGCCGGCATTGACACCTTCAGTCAGTTCAGTAATGGCTTTGGGCTGGTCGCCGGTGGGCTGGTAGTCAGAGGTAAGTTTAAAATCCATAGCTAAGTCTTCCAATCCCAACACCAAATGCAGGGAAAAAGGTTTTTAAAAAGCCAAAATCAAGCAGTTTTAAGGGTTTTATTTCCCAAATTATAATAGAGATAATTAGTCCGGAGGATAATCACCAGCAGAATCGGAATCAAACTTGGATGGAATGACTGCCAACCCAAAATCCAGAAAACCACAGCAGCATCTGCCATGATCAGGGCGAAAAGCAAATACTTTCTCACCCAGGGCTGAACTTCCTTTTTCATCAATCCCCAAACTAAAACCAAATGACCTGGAAATGCCCACAGGATGTTCCAGTTCCATTTGGTCGCAGTATGATCTGTGAAAAACCAAAGAAATGTAACGACCAAACCCAAAATTCCGAGAATCGAGAAAAGTCCCAAATCAAAACCGATAAACAACTTTTTCCTCTTATGTCCAAAGAAAGTGATCACCGTAAATAAGATCGCAACAGCCCACATCAAAACATAGGGATTTAGAAAATCCATTTTGAATTCGGAATCAGGATATTCTAAAATCACTCTCGATTCTTTGACTAAGGGGCGGGAAGGCCCATCGCCGACAATTCTCGCATTGGCAAAGGCTGCCTCCATGTAGTCGGGCAAAAATTGCTCCTCTCGCTCCGAAGCATCAACATCAATCACAGATCCCAAAGCCAGATCAATTCCCAAGTCTGCCCACGGAAGTGGATAAACATATTCATCGATCAGATTTCGAAAGGTCTTTTCCTCTTCTTTTACAGAATCCTGCCATACCAATTCATCACCCATTGCAATCTCAAAGGCATCCCGGATTTTGGTGGCGCAGTTGTTATAAAAAAAATCGTAGCTATAAAACCTCCTCGAAGGATCTGCATTTACCCAAAGATGTTGGATCAAAAAATCCTGTTGCTGGCCTCTAAGGTCCAAAACCTGCTCTCTTACATCCCGCTTGTAGTAATCATATTCTTGGATAAAATCTGCATAGGTAGTTACACTGAGGTAATACCCATCCAATTTTCCCATTACAAATTTCCCGTAAAAATTTGGAGCTCGGAAATCAAAGGTGCCGTAGTTAAAAACCAGATCCTGTCCCTCGGGAACGACTTGTCTCACCCGGATGGCGCTATGGCCAAAGCTGGAATACAGCTCCTTACCCGGATCGCAGGTCAAAAGACTTACTTCATATATCTGGGCATTTGCCTGAGGTAACCCAAAGAAAATCAACAAAAAAAAGAGGTAAACTAGTTTAATATTAGATTTCATTTTATTAAATTCAACTACTTTTTAAATCTTGTTTTTTCATGGACCCTAATACTTTTTTAGAATCCATATGGCATTTTTTTACCCGCCGAATATACTGGTTATTCCTGGCAGTTGTAGGAGTCTGCATGATTCTGGGGACGGCTTTTTCACAAGAATTAAATGCTTATAAGACAGTTGCCAGCGGGGATTTTCCCGACATTTCAATTTGGGCAGTTTGGGATGGAATCATCTGGAATCCCGCTACGATAAAACCAGGTCAAACCAATGACATTTACATAGATCAAACTCATACGCTTAGATTGGTCGGGAATGAGGCAGTGAAAAGTGTCTTTATAAATGCGGAAACCGGAGCTGGACAAAAACTAAACCTGAATGGATTTGATCTTGAAATTTATGGGTCCTTAAATGCATTTTCGGGAGCAGCCCCAGGAATTCCTGACAATGCTTGGAATAGTCAAAATTGGATAGGGAACTCGGTAAATAGCACCATTACATTTAAAGGATCTTCCCGAAGTGTAGTGAATAAAAACAGTTGGAGCGCCCAAACAACCCAAAGTCGGTTTTCCGTCATTTTTGATCCTGGACCTGGTGTACAATTGACTTTAGAAGCCCCTGTAAAAGCACTCTCTTTTACCATTAGATCAGGTACCTTGATCCAAAAAAATGATCTTTCAGTGCTTCCGATAACCTGTTTTACCCTTTCCTTTAATACAGAAACTTTTGTTTTTGGTTCTGGACCTTTTGGGGATTTTAAAGTGGAGGATGGGGCAACTTTTATTTCAGAATGCAATTCAAATATTATCAACCGATCAACCAGCGGTTCTGATAGTGCTCTCAACTTCGACCTACAAAATGGAGGAACTTTGATTTTGGAAGGAAATGCTCCAAGAATTGAAGCAGCCAATTTCCAGCTCAACGGTAAAATCATTCACCGGGGAGGGACTGTCACCAAAACCTTCCTTTCCTCCTCCTTTGCAGATGCTTCCGCACCTCAGACAGTCCGTGACTTGGAGCTTCAGAGCACACAAAATCTAAATCTCCCCAATCAACTTTTTCTTTTGGGAAATCTTGAAAAAAGCGGCTCGGGTAACTTCAACATGACCAATACCAGTTTGGCTTTATTGGGCAATGGAGATCAGGAAATCCTGGGTTTTCCACTTGTCGTCAGGGATCTCACATTGAATAAATCCGGTGGAAATTTTTTCCCAAATGCCAATCTTACAATTCTGAGAAACCTTACACTTTCCCAAGGAAGCATGGATTTGGAAGGAAATGACTTACTGGTAAACACAGGCCTTTCTGGTATCCTGAATTATGTCGGAGGATCATGGAAAAATATCGGACAGTTGACCTACTTCGGCATCCCCACCAATTTGAACGGAAGCAATTCAACTTTTCCTTTCGAGGACACCAGAAATGGAGGAATC
>DATIAI010000194.1:0-7603 GCA_035458065.1 Algoriphagus sp.
TTCTGAAAATAGGGATTGGCCAAGGCACCATTCTGATTCCAGCACAACTTTTTATCGAAAGCATAAGTCGGAATATCCAAAAACTCAAATCTGGTAAATCCCAGAACAGATACCAGATCTATCTTCGCTCCTTTGGCATTGGCAACTCCCAATTGTTCAATCAAAAATGCTTTTTCACTTTCGGTATTTCCTTTTGAAAGCGTGTGAATTATGGGATAATTTTTACTCTCTGGCTGTTGCTGCAACAGGCTATTCAATACACTCCCTGGACCAACTTCTATGAAATACGCCTCGGGTAATTCGTTCAATAAATTGCCAGCCGCATCGCTAAACAATACTGCATTTCTCAAATGACCTGTCCAATATTCCACCGATTGAGCCTCTGAATCGGTCAGCCAATACCCCGTTTGGGTTGACATGACAGGGATTTTAGGGGAATTGCGGTCAACAGAAGCTATCACTTTTGAAAACTCCTCCAAGGCACCATCCATCATTCCTGAATGAAAAGCATGGCTGGTTTTTAGCACTTGCCCAGGAATACTATAACCGTCCAATACAGTTTTGAATTCCTCAATGGATTCGACCGGACCAGAAACTACACAGAGATTTGGAGCATTATGGGCAGCAATTGACAATGGGTTGGGCAAAATCTCCTGGATAATATCAGTTTTCGATCTCACAGAAAGCATATTGCCTCCCGGTAAATCACTGATCAGTTTACCTCTGTAAGCGATTATCTTAATGACGTCATCCAGAGAAAACACTCCTGCTAAGTGCGCCCCAACATACTCTCCAATACTATGTCCACAAAATGCGGCAGGCTGGATTCCCATATCCATAAGAGCTATGGATAAAGAATAAGAAACAGTGAAAATAGCCGGTTGAGTGTATCTGGTATTAGCTAATGTGTCTGAAGAGCCTTCGAAAATTTCGAACTTCAAAGAAGTCGGTAAATACCGGTCAAAACCTTCACAACATCTGTCAAATGCCTGTCTGAAGATATCATTGGATTCGTAAAGTGATTTCCCCATCCCCACATATTGGGCACCTTGTCCCGGAAATAGAAATACCGGAAAGTTAAATTCGCCTAAACTTTGAATGGGTTTGATCTCACCATCACCCACCTTTTTTAACAAATCCAATAGTTGATCATTTGATGTAACCCTGAAAGATTGTTGGAACCTATAAGGTGCCTTTCTTTTCAGCAGGTTATGACTCAGTTGCGACAGATTGAGATCCGACTTTTGAGTTGCATATTCAAAAAGTTGTTTTGCGTAGTTGGTGAGACTTTTTTCAGTTTTTGCTGAAAAAGCTATAAGAATGTCTGATTGGGAATTATCGCCTTCTTGAGGTAATTGCCCGACAAATTCTTCAACAATAACATGAACATTTGTTCCACCAAATCCAAAAGAGCTTACTCCTGCGATTCTTTTTCGGTCCCCTGTCCAGGGTGAAGTGTCTTTTTGGACATAAAAAGGAGAATGCTCAAAATCAATTTCCGGATTGGGATTTTCAAAACCATAAGTCGCAGGTAAAACTTTTTCATGCAAAGCGCAGATTGCTTTTATGAGACCTGCAACTCCTGCAGCAGCAGTGAGGTGTCCAATATTGCTTTTTACAGAACTTATCGAACAGTTTTGAAAAGGGACATTCTCTCCAAATGCAAGTTTCAAGCCTTCAATTTCAATGGGATCTCCAATTGGAGTAGCTGTCCCGTGAGCCTCAATAAAACCGATTTGAGAAGGATCAATGCCCGCATCAGCAATCGCGCTTTTGATTACCTCAGCCTGGCCTAAAATGCTTGGGGAAGTAAAATTCGCCTTTTCTGAGCCGTCATTATTGACTGCCACCCCTTTAATAACTGCAAAGATCGTATCCCCATCTTGCACAGCCTGCTCATAAGATTTGAGCAAAACGATGCCTGCTCCATCACAAAACATGGTACCTGTACTATTGGCATCAAATGGTCTGCAATGACCATCACTGCTGAAGACAGCTCCTTCTTCGTGGAATTGACCGCTTTTTACCGGAAAGGTAACCGAGCTACCACCTGCCAAAGCGGCAACACATTGGCCATTTCTGATACTCTCCACTGCCTGGGCCACTGCCAAAAGTGAGGTAGAACAAGCAGAATAAACACTGACTGCTGGTCCATTCAGGTTGAGTTGAAAGGCAGTGCGCGAGGTTAAATAATCCTTTTCGTTCAAGGAAAGGATTGGAATAGCACCAAAAACATCAAGTAATTCCTGATCAAAAACTATGTTTTTATTAAAATAGGAATTGTAATTAGATCCTCCGAATACCCCAATTTTATAACTCGGGCGATTGGCTATCCAACCTGCTTTTTCAAGCGCCTCATGGCAAATCTCAAGAAACAAACGTTGCTGGGGATCCATGATAGAAGCGAGTTTTGGATTCATCCCAAAATATTCCGGATCGAAATTTTCCACCCCTTCAACAATTCCCCTGGCTTTGACATAATTCGGCTCCTGGGCCTCAGCATGGATCAAGGGATCAATTTCATCCAAGTCAAAGAAGCTTATGCCCTCCTCCTTGTTTTTGATCATATCCCAAAACTCCTGGATGTTATTTGCTTTGGGAAACTTCCCTGCCATTGCAATTACAGCAACGTCCCTTGATGGAACACTTTCTTTAGGATCGACAGTCTTTTCAGAATGACTATCAGCACTTTTATCTTTTCCTTGAAGGTACTTGAGCTGACTGTTCAAAGTTGGATATTGGTAGGCAAATGCTACAGGGAATCTTATCCCTAATTTTTCACTTATCTCAAGTGAAAGTTTTTGGGCCAGTATTGACCGTCCGCCAAGGTTAAAAAAGTTGCTTTCCGAAGAAACCTCCACTACCTGAAGTACATCCATCCAAATTTTACGGAGGGTTTTTTCTGTATTTTTTGATTCCAGTTCTTTAGTCACCTTTGGTGATTGGAGCTGGATATTGTCACTTTTTGCAAGAGTTTTCCTATCAACTTTTCCACTTGTAGTTTTAGGAAAAAAGTCAACTTTTTTAAACTGGGCAGGAATCATGTATTCAGGAAGCACATTTTCGAGTTTCCTGCGGATCACTTCGTTGGTTAAGGTATTATCCTGAGAGGTATAAAAAAGCTTTAAATACAATTCTCCATCACTATAAAAATCAGTGATAACTACATTTTCATCAATACCTTCAATTTTGGAAACATTGGCCTCTATGTCACTAAGCTCTACTCTAAAGCCACTGATTTTAATCTGATCATCAATTCTACTTCTGAATTTAAGCTCGCCATTTTGAGTCCATTCTGCTAAATCTCCTGTTTTGAAATATCTTATTGGTTCTCTTCCTTCAAAACTTAATTCTACAAACTTTTGGGAGGTCAGAACCGGATTATTGAAATATCCGATGGCCAATCCAACTCCCGAAATGTAAATTTCCCCAATGACACCCGGTTGAGTTATCAGTTTCCCTTCCTCGTTGACCAAGGTTAATTCCGTCCCGGAAATAGCTTTTCCAATTGTTGGAAGGTCTTCCCAATTATCAGGGTCACCTTCGAGACGAAGTTCAGTTGTAATTATGGTAGTTTCTGTCGGTCCATAATGATTGAACAATACACAACCCTCCATTTTTTTGAAGAATTTCCTGACGGCCAGACTAACTTTTAACTGCTCTCCAGCAGTCATTATTTCCTTTAATGACTTGGGGTAAATCTGATAGGCATTTGCCGCATTGCAAAGACCCTGAAGTGCGATAAAGGGGAAAAATATGCGGTTAATTTGATTCTTCTCCACAAACTCAAGAAGCAACAAGGGATCTTTGAGGGTGCTATTTTCTGCAATGAACAGCGTGCCGCCGGTTGATAAAGTGGAAAAAATTTCCTGGACTGAAATGTCAAACGTAAGCTTTGCAAAATGAAGAGTATTGAATCCTGGACCCGAGTTGGAAGCGCTATTTTGCCATTCCATAAAATTGATCAAGCCTGGATGGGGAATGGAAATTCCTTTCGGTGTCCCGGTGGATCCAGAAGTGAAAATAATATAAGCCAGGTCAGAAGATACGCTTTCAACTCCTTCTTGGCCCTGCATTGAAGGAGTAATTTCTGTGATCTTAAGTGAATCAAAAGAATCTAGTGAATTACCTGCCAACCCAAAGCGGACTTGGGTTTCCGAAACGATTTTTTGGATTCTTTCCAGAGGCAAATCAAAATCAATCGGCAAATAGGCTTTACCTGAAGAAAGTATTGCCAAAATATTTACAATCGTTTGAATTGACCGGGTACAGGATACTGCAATTAGTTTTTCCTCTGGAATCTTGGTACTAATCAGAGCGGCAAGATCCGCCACTCTGGTTTTCAGTTCCGAATAAGTAATTCTTTCCTCATTAAAAATTAAGGCTTCCAGATCAGGGAACAGGCTAAATGCCTGTTCCACCAGATCAAAAACATTTTGAGAATAAAAAGATTTAGGGTAATCCATTGTAATTTCTTTTAATCAGAAAGCAACTTCACACTTAACTACGTATTCAATACTCCAAATGAGAGGTGACATCAAAGCCACCATTGACCAGGCATATATCTTTTTTCAAAAGCTTCAAGTCGGCATTTACCATGTCATCAACCAGTAGATTGAGGTCATATTTTGGTTTCCATCCAAGTTTTTCAAAAGCTTTATCAGGTTTTCCAATCAGGATATCTACTTCTGTTGGTCTGAAATATTCAGGATCCACCTTTAACAGCACTTCTCCAAGTTTTGGCAATTCCTCTTTAGTCCTTCCAAGCTGTTCGTAGGCAAGGTCATAATCAATGTCACACAACACGCCCATTTCATTGGCATCTTTCCCGATGTAATCCAGTTTGAAGCCGATTTTCGCAAAAGCCAAATTCAAAAAGTCTCTTACAGTAGTGGTCACTCCTGTAGCTACTACAAAATCTTCAGGCTCATCTACCTGTAGCATCATCCACATCGCTTCCACATAATCCTTGGCATGGCCCCAGTCTCTTTTTGCATCGAGATTTCCCAGGTGAAGGACTTTTTCCATTCCCATTCCTATCCTTGCCACGGCCCGGGTAATTTTTCTTGTTACAAAAGTTTCACCGCGTAAAGGAGATTCGTGGTTGAAAAGTATTCCGTTGCAGGCAAACATATTGTAGGCCTCCCGGTAATTTTTCACAATCCAAAAACCATACAATTTGGCCACTGCATAAGGTGATCTGGGGTAAAAAGGAGTTTCTTCAGATTGTGGAATTTGTTGAACCAAACCATAAAGTTCTGATGTACTTGCCTGATAAATCCTTGTCTTACTTTCTAATCCCAGTAATCTTACCGCTTCAAGAATTCTCAATACTCCCAAACCGTCGGCATTGGCAGTATATTCTGGAGAGTCAAAGCTCACTTTGACATGGCTCATGGCACCCAGATTGTAGATTTCATCTGGCATCACATCTTTGATGATTTTAGTGATGTTCATCGAATCCGTGAGATCCCCATAGTGGAGAATAAATCTCGGATTTGACAAATGGGGATCTTGGTATAAATGGTCTATACGTTGAGTATTGAAAGAAGAAGATCTTCTTTTAATCCCATGGACCGTATACCCTTTTTCTAAAAGAAGCTCAGCTAGGTATGCTCCATCTTGTCCAGTAACTCCTGTAATTAATGCAACTTTCTTAGTCATAATTGGATAGTTTTTAATATAAAAATCTGAAAATCAAATGCCCATTTTTACTTCTTTGATACTGTGCTGGTTTTTGAGGTACCATTTATAAGTTTGTGTGATTCCCTCAATCAGAGTGAGCCTGTGAGTCCAGCCCATTTTGTTGATTTTGGATACATCCATCACTTTTCTTGGGGTACCATCGGGTTTATCTAGATCCCAAAGAATATCTCCTTCATGCCCAACCACACTTTGAACCATCAGGGCCAATTTTTTAATCGGAATGTCAATGCCAGTTCCCACGTTGATCAGTGGATATTCTACTTTTTTGTCCAGGAGAAAAAGAACAGCATCGGCAAGGTCTTCCACATGTAAAAACTCGCGCAGCGGTTCACCGGTACCCCAAAGTTTTACTGGTTGGTTTCCGTTGATTTTTGAATCATGAAACTTTCGGATCATTGCTGGCAAAACATGCGAGCTGTTCAAATCAAAATTGTCAAATGGACCATAAAGATTTGAAGGCATTATGGAGGAAAAAGACCTTCCAGTCTTGTAAAAAATAGCTTCGCAAGCCTTTATTCCGGCAATTTTCGCAATTGCATATCCTTCATTTGTTTGTTCAAGCGGTCCAGTTAGCAGATATTCCTCGCGGATAGGCTGCTCCGATTTTTTGGGATAGACACAGGAACTTCCCAAAAACAGAAATCTTTCCACATTGCTCTTGTAAGAAGCATCAATTAGGTTGTTCTGAATCTGGAGGTTATCCATCAAAAACTCATATGGATAGGAGTCATTTGCAAGAATCCCTCCCACTTTGGCTGCAGCATCGATTACAATTTCTGGCTGATGAATTTCAAAGAAATTTGAAACTTCGGCCTGATCTCTTAAGTCGAGGTGCTTACTAGCCACTCCGATTAAATGCTCCGCTCCTCTGGCTTCTAATAGTCTCCAAATCGCCGAACCCACCATCCCGGTATGGCCAGCAACGAAAATTCTTTTCTTTAAAAAGTTCATTTGTGTTAAGCTTAGTTTATAAAATTGGTTAGGTATAAATATTGTAATACAAAGTGTAGTTCTACATCAAATTAGCTACACACTTAAGACTCAGAAAAAGGTTTGAGTCCACCCACAAAAAGGTTTGAGTCCACCCACTTAATGATTTTAAAAACAAAATATTTACCTAATTGTAAATACTTTATATTATAAAGTTCATTAAACTATAAATTTTAATTAGCTGCGACTTAAAGTATTATAACAGCCATTTAAAAGAAACTAATCATACCCAAGAAAAAGCCTCCCAGGTCAATTCAAGCTATTATTTATTTCCTTTGGGAATAAGCCCAAGTAAATGCAGAGACATTGTTTTGGCTATTGAGAAATAAATTATGCTTGTTAATTTTGTTAGCTACCATTACCTTTTTAATAATGCATAGACCATAGTTTTCAAAATACCTTTGAAAAATTTCCGGGTCCTTTTGAGGAGGTGAAAAAGGCAAATGATTTTTATCCATGCCTTTGGAAGAAATCAACCTGTTAAAATTCAATTTTCTCATATTCTATTCTAAAAGTGGGTATCAAAAAACACTGAATTCAGTATGTCTTGTTGAAATTCAAAAATTCTTCTTTCTATAGAACTTCAACGAGTCCAAAGTTAAGTGAGGAATTTGATTATCCAAAACCTAAATGCATTTTATTTACTTTGTATTACAGATTATTGTTCATGAAATTTTTTTTTAATGGAAAATTCACAGTAAAAAATTTACAACTCAGGGATAAAAAGCCGATTTAAAGGAAACTGAGGCCCATTTTGGTGAATTTCATTTCTTAAAATCCCAAATAAAAAAAAACGAACATTGGATAAAATTTAAAAAATTGAGTTTTTCCTATAAACGGGAACTGAATTCTTACAATGACCGTCTCACCTATTTGATTTTAAGCATTTTCCTATATATCAAACTCT
>DATIAI010000195.1:0-17387 GCA_035458065.1 Algoriphagus sp.
AAAGAATTCAATCCTTCCAAAATCGACTCATGATGAATTGGATAATACCGTGGAGCGATGTCAGCCACAATCAGTTTTTCCACTCGCTCAGGATATTTCACCGCAAAATTCATCACCATCTTTCCTCCCATCGAGTGACCCATGAGAAAGACTTTGTCCAATCCTTCGGAATCAATGAGCTCTTTTAAATCCTCCACCATCACAGCGTAATTCCATTCGTCTGAATGGGGAGAATCTCCGTGATTTCGCTGATCGACAAGGTAGAGCGTGTAGTGGTCCACCAATTCCTTGGCGATGGAAAACCAATTGTCCAATGAGCCGAAAAGACCGTGGAGAATGACGAGAGGCGGGCCGGAGCCGGATTTTTTATAGTTTAGTTTCATTTTTAATTACGATTTACGAAGTACGATATACGAGGCCTCAAGTAGAGTTGTGGCCTTCATCCCTAGGAAACCTTACGACTTTAAAACCTTACCACTTTATTAATCTTCCAATTTTTAAATTCTTCAATCCACCGATCACAATTCCAACTGCCTCCTATACATCTGAATCGTATTTTCCAATCCATAATACAATGCATCGCAGATCAAGGCATGGCCAATGGAAACTTCTTCAAGAAATGGTATTTGCTGCTTCAAGTAAGCCAAATTATGCAAGTCCAGATCATGTCCGGCGTTGAGTCCAAGTCCCAATTCTTTGGCGATTTGCGCTACTTCAACGTAGGGCTTTATTGCCTTTTCGCGGTTCTGATGATAGTGGGAGGCATAAGGTTCGGTGTACAATTCTACCCGATCCGTCCCGGTGAGCTTGGCAGGTTCGAAGTATTTTGCCTCAGGATTGATGAAAATTGATACTCTTGTACCGCTCTCATGTAACTCCGCCACGATCTCCTGAAGCAAAGTTTGATGGGCGATCGTATCCCAACCTGAATTGGAGGTAATTGCATCCGGCGGATCAGGTACGAGAGTTGCCTGAGCAGGCTTGACTTCGCGGATTAATTGCATAAAACGTTGATCCGGATAGCCTTCAATGTTGAATTCTGTGGTCACTACTTTCGACAAATCCAGCACATCCTGATAGCGTATATGCCGTTCATCCGGACGAGGATGGACTGTAATTCCCTGCGATCCAAATCGCTCGCAGTCCAGAGCCACTTTGACTACATTGGGATTATTTCCACCCCGTGCGTTGCGCAAGGTGGCTATCTTGTTAATATTTACACTCAGTTGGGTCATATCCGTGTTGAAAAAGGTATTTTTACCCCGTATTTTTGATATAACACAAACTTAGGACTAATGGCTTTAAAGCAGAAAGTAGAAGGCGAAATTAAATCCGCAATGATTGCAAAGGACAAGGTGCGTCTGACCGCACTTCGAGCGATCAAATCCATGATTCTTTTGGAGGAAACAAAAGAAGGCTTCAAGGGGGAGATCTCTGAAGATGACGAAATGAAGCTTTTGACCAAGGCCGCAAAGCAGCGGAAAGATTCAGCTGACATCTACCAACAGCAAAACAGAGCAGATTTGCTTGAAGTTGAGTTGGCAGAGCTGGCGGTGATTCAGGAATTTTTGCCTAAGGCATTGACAGAGGAAGAATTAACTGCAGCAATCCAGAGCATTATCAGCGAAGTAGGTGCAACAGGTCCAAAAGACATGGGCAAAGTAATGGGTGCCACCAAAGCCTTGGCTGGAAAGGCAGACGGAAAAGCAATTGCTGAGAAAGTTAAAGCACTATTGAACAGTTAAGTTGGAACCGATAGATATTGTCATCCTGATTTTGATAGGTCTGGGAGCCTATGAGGGCTACAAAAAAGGCCTGTTGATGAGTATTGTAGGCCTCATAGGTTTTGTATTGGCGATTATTCTCGGGGTGTACTTCATGGAGCCGATGAGTAAATACCTGGCTACACATCTCGATGAAATGACCTTCGCGTTTCCAATCATGGCTTTTTTGATTGTGTTTGGGATTACGCTTATGATTGTTGGAATTGCCGGCTGGATTTTGAAAAAAATGATGGATTTAATCCTTCTGGGAGGATTGGACAGTATTGGAGGTGCTATTTTGGGAATAGTAAAATCGGCCTTTTTCATTAGTCTTTTTTTGTGGCTGGCGACTTTGTTTGATCTTAAAATGTCCAAAGAGTGGAGCGCCAAAAGTGAATACCTGCAATATATCGAACCATTGGCTCCGGGAGTGATCTGGATACTGGAGCCTGTAGTGCCAAAGGTGAAAGAATTGCAAAAGACAGTGGGAGAGATCGTCGAGGATTTCAGGGATGCTGCTGCTGATTGATAATTTTGATTCTTTCAGTCATATTCTGGCCGACTTGATTAAGCAAACAGGAGAAGACTTGGTCATCTTGAGAAATGACGTTAGTCCACAGGATCTTGGGGGCTTCGATTTCAATGGGCTGATACTTTCACCTGGTCCCGGAATTCCCTCACAATCCGGTAACCTGATGGCGATTTTTGAAAAGTATTATGAAAAAGTTCCAGTTCTCGGGGTCTGTCTAGGGCATCAGGCAATAGGCCAGTTTTTTGGGGCAGAATTGGTGAAAAACCAAGTTCCTACGCATGGGAAAGTTCATGAAGTCCTGAAAACCAAACCGCATTTTTTTACCCAAAATCTGCCTGAAAAATTCCAGGTGACCAGATATCATTCCCTTCAGCTCAAAAATCTTCCAGATTGTCTGGAGATCATTTTAGAAACTGAATCCGGAGAAATAATGGGAATGGTGCATAAGAGGTTTCCGATTTTGGGAATTCAATATCACCCAGAGGCCCATTTGACGGAATTTGGTTTGGAGGTCATCCAAAATTGGCTTAAAACAGTCAAAAAAGTGGACAGCTAATTTTTCCTACAGAGAGGAATTTATTTTCAACTAGGAAAAATATCCGATAATATTCCTAGTGCACTAGTGAAGTTATCCAAAGGTTCACCAGTTATTCAGGGAAAGCTACTCCAATATAAATTTTCAATTTGCCAACTTAAACCCCTGGCCTGAGAATTTAATTCGAACGATTTTTTAAGAATTAGGCAGTGCAATCCACAGTTTCTTCGGTCGCCTGTCTTTGGGTTGCAAAAAAACTTAAATCAATTGAAGTTCAAGCTTTGATTCTACCTCAAATCAATCACCTCGATACCCGGATATTTTTTTGGATCAAAAACGAAATAATCCGCCGGAAGGCTTGGGGCAGCCTTTAGGTTTTTGAAGGAATATGAGAACATTCCTCCCTGTCCGTCAAACATTTCCCAACCCAGCAAATCCTTGGTCGTTTTGTCGACCATCAGCTTTACTTGTTTGAAAGGAGCATTCGTCTTCTGTGCAGTCAGTTCGACCACATTGACAGCTTTTCCCTGGTAGGTTTTGTCTGCTAAAAGTTTGTAGTTGAATCCCGACTGATACATTTTATACACGTTCGAAGGTGTCAATTCACCTTCCATTTGGGAGGCATCATTGACAGTTACTTCCTTGTAAGTGGAGGTTTGGATAAAGGTCCAGACGGTTTTACCATCGTTGTAAATTTCCTGATCGGGAAGTTTGAGGCGGTATTTTTCCCCGTTTACCGCAATTTCTCCGGACTGGCGATCGCCGGTGCCTGCAGCATCTTGATAGGTGTAATCAAAACCTGCGGTAAAGCCTTTCATGCTTTGGTACTTTTGGCTCATGCCGTCAAGTACGACTTTGGCTTTGGGGTCCTTTTGAGCCAATGACTCAAAACCTGTAAAAACCAAGACAGAAAGAAGAAGAAATAGGGTATGGAACTTCATGAATAAGGGCTGATGGAACTGATAAAACAGCGTTTACAAGCTATTCAATAACCGTTCCAAACTGGCTTCATCCTGAATCAGGACTTCACGTGCTTTTGAACCCTCAAATGCGCCTACAATGCCTGCAGCTTCCAGTTGATCAACTATTCTTCCTGCTCGATTGTAACCGAGCTTCAGCTTGCGCTGAATCAGGGAAGTACTCCCTTGCTGATGTAAAACGATCAATCTTGCAGCATCGTCGAAAAGGGGATCGCGGTCTGAGAGATCCACATTTGAAAGTGAACCTTCGCCGTCTTCTCCAACGAATTCAGGAAGCAGGTAAGCGTCAGAATAGCCTTTTTGCTCCCCGATCCAATCGCAAATCGCGTCCACTTCTGGTGTATCTAAGAAAGCACACTGGATTCGGGTCATTTCTGAGCCCAAAGACAACAGCATATCTCCCTGACCAATCAGTTGATCTGCTCCTCCGGCATCCAGAATAGTTCTTGAATCAATCTTGGAAGTCACCCGGAATGATAGACGGGCCGGGAAATTGGCTTTGATAATACCGGTGATAACGTTGACCGAAGGCCTTTGAGTAGCCACGACGAGGTGGATCCCTATAGCCCGGGCAAGCTGTGCCAATCGGGCGATCGGTGCTTCAATTTCTTTTCCCGCAGTCATCATCAAGTCCGCCAACTCATCGATCACCAAGACAATGTATGGCATGAAATAGTGGCCTTTGTCCGGATTGAGCTTTCGGGCGATGAATTTCGCGTTGTATTCTTTCAGATTTCGGCAACCCGCATCTTTCAACAGGTTGTATCGGTTATCCATTTCGATACAGAGCGAATTGAGCGTATAAATGACCTTTTTGGTATCCGTAATGATGGCCTCCTCCGAACCGGGAAGCTTGGCCAAGAAGTGTCGCTCAATCTTGTTGAAGAGCGTCAATTCCACCTTTTTCGGATCCACAAGGACAAACTTCAACTGAGATGGATGCTTTTTGTAAATCAAGGAGGCCAAGATCATATTCAGTCCCACAGACTTTCCTTGACCTGTTGCACCGGCCATCAGGAGGTGGGGCATTTTAGCGAGATCCGCCACAAATACTTCATTGGAGATCGTTTTACCCAAGGCAATCGGGAGATCCTTGTCGGATTTCAGGAACTTTTCAGTTCCCAAAACAGCCCTGGCAGGAACGAGCTCCCGGTTTTTATTCGGCACTTCAATACCGATTGTCCCTTTTCCGGGAATCGGGGCAATGATTCGGATGCCCAAAGCTGCCAAACTCAAGGCAATGTCGTCTTCAAGATTTTTGATTTTGGAGATTTTCACTCCCGGATCGGGCACGATTTCATAGAGGGTTACTGTCGGTCCGATCGTTGCCTGAATTCCCTGAATCCCGATTTGGAAGTTTTTCAGAGTCGTGACGATTTTGTCTTTGTTTTCCTGAAGCTCCTGCATGGTTACGGTCACCTTTTTGATGTCGTACTCATTTAGCAGATCCAGTGTCGGATATTTGTATCTAGGAAGGTCTAGGGTAGGATCGTAAGGGTCAAGATTTTCAACTTCCTGGGCTGTTTTTTCCTCTTCAGGAGCTTTTTTGATAGAGAAATTTCCCTCTTTAACTGCAGCACTTTTTCCCAAACCCTCTTCCAACAAGTTTACTTGAGGAACATCAAAAATATCCTCTTCTTCTTCCTCAAGATTTGAAACCTCAAATGGCAATTCCGGATCAGTGGGGGCAGCACTTTTTACCTCCCAAGCGCTTCCGTCGTCATCTATTTCCTCCTCAAGTCCGGAGAAATCTTCCTCAGCATCCTCCTCATTCAGGAAAGGATTGGCCTTTTTGTTTTTACTTTCAAAGGCTGCCGAAGGAGTTAAATCTTCTTCGGTGGATGTTTTTGGAGAAAACCAATTCAGCTGTTCCAGACCAAAGAAAAGAACCACAAAAATCAGAAAGGCTCCGAAAATCAGGATGAATGTACCCATTCCCAGAAAATCGCTGGAAAGTTTGGCCAGTTCATATCCGAAGCCTCCGGAAAGGAAGCTCCAAAATGAATATCCTTCCACCAAAATCACGATGTACCCCAGCAAAAGTCCAAGCCAGGCGGTGAAAAACAGCGCGAAAATGGAATAGCGGGTTAATGAAATCAGAGAAAACTTAAAAGTCCAGCGGAATCCAACCAAAAAAAGGAAGGGAGGAATCAAAAAGGCTGCGATCCCAAACCAGCGATAAATCAGCCAATGAGATGCCTGAGCACCAAGGTAACCCACCCAATTTTGGGACTCCCGAGCGGAATCCCTAATTGCCTGATCGGGATTGTTCATGACCAGGCTTTGGTCTGCCGGACCATTGATCAGGTAGCTGACAAAAGCTATAAAAAGAAATATAGAGATAGAGATCAGGATGATTCCCAGAGTCAGCGGAAGTTGCTTGAATTGGATTTTACCAAAGGAAAAACTAGGCACTTTGGGTTGCTGAGGTGCCTTTTTGGTGTTTTCGGATTTCTTGCGAAAGGTATTTTTGCCGGGAGATTCTGATGCCATCTAAGCTTGAAAGTACAATTTTAATTTTAGCCAAAAGGCCAATGAAAGACAACTTACCGGGAAAAATATGCCAGAAGTCCTTTTTTGATCTTTTTAATCAAGCCTGGACCCTCATAAATCATGCCCGAGTAGACCTGCACAAGGCTGGCACCGGCTTCCAGCTTTTCTATCGCATCCTCCGCTGAGAAAATTCCTCCCACACCAACGATCGGAAATGCTCCTTTTGATTTCTGATGGAGATATCGGATGACTTCGGTGCTTCTTTTTGCCAAAACCCTTCCGCTGACTCCACCAGCACCGATGGCCTCGACTTCACTTTTTGAAGTGCTCAATTCCGAACGGTCGATGGTCGTATTGGTCGCAATCACACCGTCGATTCCGGTTTCCTGCACGATCTCCACGATGTCATCCAATTGCCCATCAGTGAGATCAGGCGCGATTTTGAGTAAGATTGGTTTGGGATTTGATTTCTTGTCATTGGCTGATTTTACGGCCAACAACAATTGCTTCAGAGGTTCCTTTTCCTGCAGATCCCGAAGATTTGGGGTATTGGGAGAGCTGACATTGACCACAAAATAATCCACATAGGGATGCAAGGCTTCCAGGCAAAACAGGTAATCGTCCACCGCATTTTCATTGGGTGTGACTTTGTTTTTGCCGATGTTTCCACCCACAATCACGTTGGATTTTCGGGTTTTTAGCCGCTTTACCGCTTCCAAAACTCCCCCGTTGTTGAAGCCCATCCGGTTGATCAGGGCTTCGTCTTGTGGGAGTCTGAACAGGCGAGGCAATGGATTGCCTTCCTGTGGTTTTGGAGTCAAGGTACCGATCTCAATAAAGCCAAAACCCAGCATCGCCATCTCATCGATGAGTTTGGCATCTTTGTCAAAACCTGCAGCCAGACCAACCGGATTTTTGAATTTCAGTCCAAAAACTTCCCGCTCCAATCTCGGATCTTCCAGTTCAAAAGTGGACTTTACGATCGAACTTACGATCGGCAAGTTGAAAGTCAGTTTGGTTAGGTCAAAAGTGAAATGGTGTGCGTCTTCGGGTTTTTTGAGAAAAAAGATCGGTTTGAGCAGGGATTTGTACACGGCTGTTGGCTTGGATTTGGTTGCCAAAGTTAGGAATTGATCCCAGAAAATGCCGATGAAATTCCAAGGTTTTCCCTTCAGTCTGAGTTCGCTTCAGTGATGAGTCTGAGCCCTTCCAAAGTTAGATTGCGGTCCACTTCATCAAAGGTTTTTTCCAAAGGAGTAAGAATGGCGGCAAGTCCACCTGTCGCGATGATGGTGAATTTCAATTTGGTTTCAGCTTCAATTGCCTCGATCATTCCTTTGACCAGTCCTGTATAACCGTACAGAACTCCAGCCTGAATGGCGTGGATGGTGTTTTTGCCCAAAGCTGACTCGGGAAGTTTTAGTTCCACTTCCGGCAGTTTGGAAGTGTTCATGAAAAGCGCTTTGATCGCGGTTTTGAGACCTGGGACAATGTTTACGCCGAGAATTTCTCCGGCTGAATCGACTGCGGTAAAAGTCAGGGCGGTCCCAAAGTCCACTACGATTACTGGCTTAAAGTGCTTGGAATATGCAGCCATCACATTACACATCAGGTCAGTTCCGATCTCATTTGGGCGGAGGGATTTGATCGGGAGTTTGGAGTAACTTTTTGGAGAAATCAAGTAGAGAGAAAGGCCAAAAAAGTTTTGGCAAAAATTCTCGATAATGGAATTGATTTCAGGCACGACGGAACTGAACCCTATTTTTTCAATTTGGGAAGTGTGAATTCCGTGTTCCAAAAAGTAAAGAGGGACTTTTTTGCCAAGCTGTGAAATCAGCTTTGGAGTCTTGGTTTCCAATCGAAACTGGTTGGTCCATTTTCCGCTTTTTTGATCAAATAATGCAAAAACGACATTGGAATTGCCGGCATCAATGGCTAAAAACATTCTTTCTCAGGTTTTGACTAATTTAGGCCTTCGCAAAAGTAATTCCCAAATCTCAATCTCATTTTAGCTTATGTATTCCCTCCGAGAAGGCAAAATAGAAGACCTACCCCGAGTCCTCGAACTGATCAAAGAACTTGCACTTTATGAAAAAGCCCCCGAGCAAGTCACCAATACTTTGGAGTTGATGAAGAAAGACGGTTTTGGCCCCAACCCGGTTTATGGGCTGTTTGTCTGTGAGAAGGTAAACTCGGGGGAAATCATCGGAATTGCAATCTATTATTACCGCTATTCTACCTGGAAGGGCAAAAGATTATACCTGGAAGATATCGTGGTGACTGAATCCGAGCGTGGTCATGGCGCAGGGAAACTTCTTTTTGATCGAGTGATGGCCAAATCTCTGGAGGCGAATTGCACCGGAATGATGTGGCAGGTTTTGGATTGGAATGAACCTGCGATTAATTTTTATAAAAAATATGGAGCTGCATTAGAAGGCGGCTGGCTAAATGCGCATTTGCAGGATTATGAGATTAGGGAATTATTGAAGAGGTAATTGAGCTGGAAATCGGAGGACTGAAGTAGTCTGCTGGCTTCGGTCTACCGTCCAAAAATTAAACCTACCTTTGTGATTCATTATGAGAAAGAAGCCATTTACCGTTGTCTATGAGGACAACCACCTCCTGATCGTCAATAAAGCCTCCGGCATCCTGGTACAGGGTGACAAAACCGGTGACAAAACCCTGACTGATTATTGCAAAGACTATATCGCAGAAAAATATAACAAGCCCGGAGATGTCTTTCTTCATCCCGTACATCGCCTGGACCGACCGGTAAGCGGATTGGTGGCTTTTGCCCGTACTTCCAAAGGGCTCGAGCGTATGATGGAGCTTTTCCGCAAGCGGGATATTCACAAAGTTTATTGGGCGATTGTGAAAAGAAAGCCAAGAGAAGAGCAGGGAAAATTGACCCACTGGCTGACCAAGGACGAATTTAAAAATGTCGTGACTGCTCACGATCAGGAGGTCCCGGGATCGCAAAAGGCCGAACTGAATTATAAAACGCTCGGCTATATGAATGACCATTGGTTGCTGGAAGTCCGACCGATTTCAGGTCGTCCACATCAAATCCGGGTTCAGCTTGCCTCAATGGGTTGTCCGATTCGAGGAGATGTGAAGTATGGTTTTGCCAAGCCGAATCCCGACGCAAGCATCAATTTGCATGCTTTCCATTTGATCTTTGTACATCCGATCCGAAAGGAAAAACTCTACATGAGGGCTGCTTTACCTGAAACAGAATTTTGGGAGCAATTCCTTGAATTTGAGGATATCAGAGTCAAAGACCAGCATTTGGACAATACGTTTTCCGGGTAAAAAGAAATACAGTAGGAAAACAGTAGAAATACATTCGTTTTATAGGATTAAAGTGAGTTTAAACCACTGAGGTACTTCATTTATATCGTCCGCTTTTTCGGAAATATTTCAACTGGATTTCGCGTAGCATATCTCCATTAAATATGAAAAACCTTCTCCTTCTTTTCGCTTTCTTCCTGATTCTAGGAGCTTGCACTTCGCCTAACCAACCCAAAACCATTTACATCGTCAGACATGCCGAAAAGCAACTGGAGGGGAATGATCCGGAATTGGCCTATGTCGGAGGTGTAAGGGCAAAAAAACTTGCGCAAATCCTTGAAGGGGAAGAAATCAAACACATCTTTTCCACGGATTACAAAAGGACCCGACTTACCGCTGAGCCTGCGGCCAAGGCAGCCGGTGTTCAGATCCAAACTTATGATCCTAAAAACCACGATGCGCTGGTGGAGCAGTTGAGAAGTTTAGAGGGTAATATTTTGGTAGTTGGGCACAGCAACACAGTCAGTCAATTGGCCAATTATTTTGTGGGGGAAAGTCCAAAATTCGATGATTTGACTGATCTGGAATACGATTATATCTATATCGTCTCATTGGAACGAAACAATTCTTCGGTTATCCGAAAAGTTTACAAGGATTTTTAATCTGATTTTTTCTTTGACGGAGCAATTCCTCTATCTTGAAATGACAAGTAGCGGAATCAATGAACCGGGACGAAAACCTCCAACAACTTCGAAATACTGAAAAAATCTGGGACATTGCCGTGATCGGTGGTGGCTCATCCGGGCTGGGAGTAGCCTTGGATGCAGTTTCCAGAGGACTATCAGTGGCACTTTTTGAAAAAGCAGATTTTGCCAAGGGCACCTCCAGCCGGAGCACCAAACTACTTCATGGTGGTGTTCGCTATCTTGCTCAGGGTGATGTTTTTTTGGTTCTTGAAGCCCTGAGAGAAAGAGGAAGACTCCTCAAAAATGCACCCCATCTTGCCAAAAATCAGGCCTTTATCATTCCGGTATACAACTTTTGGGAGCGGGTCCAATACAGCGCCGGGCTTAAAATGTATGATTACATGGCCGCAAATCTCAGTCTGGGTTCTTCCCGATATATTTCCAAAGAAGAAACCCTCAAAAGGATGCCCGGAATCGGTTCAAAAGGACTGTTTGGAGGGATTGTTTATTATGACGGTCAGTTTGACGATGCAAGGCTTGCACTTTCAGTTGCTCAGACAGCCGACCATGCCGGAGCTTGTGTTTTGAATTATACCAAAGTCACAGGATTAGCAAAGGATCCCGGAGGAAAACTTTCCGGATTGGAGTTGATGGATCTATTATCCAAAAAGAAATTTGGGATTAAAGCCCGGATGGTTGTAAATGCAACCGGAGTTTTTGCCGATAAAATCCTTCAAATGGATAATCCAGAAGCCCCGAAAACGATTCAGCCCAGTCAGGGAATTCACCTTGTTTTGGATCTCGATTTTTTGGGAGGAAAAGATGCCTTGATGATTCCTAAAACCCGGGATGGAAGGGTGCTATTTGCTGTGCCCTGGCATGGGAAGCTTGTGGTCGGGACTACTGATACCCTGCGGGAAAAAGCCAAACTCGAGCCTGAAGCACTTCAAAAGGAAATCGATTTTGTATTGGAAACAGCAGGTGGATATTTGACCAGAAAGCCAACCCGGGCTGATGTGAAAGCGGTATTCGCTGGACTAAGGCCCTTGGCCAGGCCAAAAGAAGGTAGCACCAAAACCAAAGAAATCTCCCGCTCGCACAAGGTGATTGTTTCTGAAAGCGGACTTGTGTCTATCACAGGAGGGAAATGGACCACATTCCGAAAAATGGGAGAGGATACAGTTGAGTTTTTTCAAAAAGTCACCGGGATAGCCTTGGCCCCATCCAGGTCAAAAGATATTTTATTGCATGGATTTACCAAATCGATTCCCGAGGGGCATTGGGCTGTGTACGGTTCGGATGCAGCGTTGATTCAGGATTTGGCAAAGGCTGACCCTTTGCTATCTGAAAAAATACATCCTGACTTTCCGAATATTCTGGCCGAAATAGTTTGGGCAGTCAGAAACGAAATGGCCGTCAAAATTGAGGATGTACTTTCCCGAAGAATCCGAATGTTGATCTTGGATGCGCAGGCTGCCTTAGATTCTGCGGAAAAAGTAGTGAAGTTGATGGCATCCGAACTTGGAAAAAATGAGGCTTGGGCGGAAAAAGAGTTGGCAGATTTTAAAATTACAGGTGAAAAATATTTGATTAAATAATTGGAAGTGAATGCATAGGTTGTGAATCAATCCTACTTATAGATTAACAGTTAATGATTTAACCCAAAAATGACCCAAAATAAACCCTACCTGATGGCACTGGACCAGGGGACGACCAGTTCGAGAGCCATTATTTTTGACAAGAAAGGGCAGATTGTCTCTGTCGCCCAAAAAGAGTTCAAACAGTTTTTCCCGAAGCAAGGATGGGTGGAACACGATGCCAACGAGATCTGGACCAGTCAGTCCTCGGTCATGTTCGAAGCTTTGGTCAGCAAGGATATCCGTCCGGAGCAGATCGCGGCCATCGGCATCACCAATCAGCGGGAAACAACGATTGTTTGGGAACGAAAAACCGGAAAACCAATTCACAAAGCTATCGTTTGGCAGGATCGCAGGACAGCGGCATTTTGCAATGAGCTGAAAGAAAAAGGGCATGCTGAAATGATCGCTTCAAAAACCGGTTTAATCATCGATGCCTATTTTTCTGCCACCAAAGTGAGGTGGATTTTGGAAAATGTGAAAGGTGCGAGAGAAAAGGCCGAGGCTGGGGAACTCGCTTTTGGAACGGTGGATTCTTGGCTGATTTGGAAGTTGAGTTCGGGAAAAGCACATATGACCGACATCACCAACGCCAGCCGGACGATGCTTTTTAATATCCATACTCAAGAATGGGATCAGGAACTGTTGGATTTGTTTCAGATTCCAAGTTCTATGTTGCCGGAAGTCAAATCATGCAGTGAGGTTTTTTGTGAAACGGAAGGGGATGTTTTAAATGTTAAGATTCCTATTTCTGGAGTGGCGGGAGATCAACAAGCAGCATTATTTGGCCAGCTTTGTACTGAACCAGGCATGGCGAAAACCACCTATGGTACGGGTTGTTTTTTGGTGATGAATACAGGAAAAGAGGCCGTACGCTCAAAAAATCAGCTTTTGACAACGGTTGCCTGGAAGATCGGTGAAGAGATCAACTATGCCCTTGAAGGATCAGTATTCATTGGAGGTGCCGCCGTACAGTGGCTTCGGGACGGGTTGGAGCTCTTCAAAAAGGCCTCCGAAACCGAAAAATTAGCGATAAGCTTGGAGGATAACGATGGTGTTTATTTCGTTCCGGCCCTTTCTGGACTTGGAGCTCCGCATTGGGATCAGAATGCGAGAGGGGCATTTTTTGGAATCACCCGTGGGACCACCATTGCCCATATGACCCGTGCTGCATTGGAGGCGATTGCTTACCAAGTGTATGATGTGCTCAAAGCCATGGAAAAAGACAGCGGAAAGCCGACCCAAGAGCTTCGGGTAGACGGTGGCGCTACGGCCAATAATTTCCTGATGCAATTCCAAGCCGATTTGCTTGGCTGTGAAATTAAACGCCCAAAAATCATCGAAACCACAGCAATCGGAGCGGCTTTTCTTGCCGGATTAGCAGTTGGATTTTGGAAAAATCAGGAAGAACTTCAAGCGCTTTGGACTGCAGACCGAAGTTTCCAGCCCGAAATGCAGGAAGAGAAACGCGAAAAAATGATTCATTTTTGGCACAAAGCTGTAGAACGATCTAAAAACTGGGTAGAATAATATGAATGCATTTATCGCGGAATTTATCGGGACCGGAGTCCTCATTTTATTGGGGGCGGGAGTTGTTGCCAATGTACTTTTGCCCCAAACCAAAGGACATGCGGGAGGATTGATGGCTATCACGACCGCATGGGCTTTGGCAGTATTTTGTGGAGTAGTTATAGCGGGTCCATACAGTGGAGCACATTTAAATCCGGCAGTGACCATAGGACTGGGAATAGCTGGCAAATTTGACTGGGCTTTGGCGCCAGGGTATATTTTGGCCCAACTTGGAGGAGCAATGTTGGGCTCGGGTTTGGCTTGGCTGATGTATCGGGATCATTTTGATTTGGAGCAAAATCCCGGATTGAAGCGAGCACCATTTTGCACCGACCCGGCGATTCGAAATTTCAATACCAGTTTGATTTCCGAGATCATCGGGACCTTTGTCCTAATTTTTGTGATCCTGTATATCTCTGGAGCAAAATTGGAAGATCAAACCGGGACACCAATAGGATTGGGTTCAGTAGGTGCTTTACCCGTTGCCTTTCTGGTCTGGGTGATTGGCTTGTCTTTGGGAGGAACGACCGGCTATGCGATTAATCCTGCAAGAGACCTTGGTCCGAGAATTATGCACCAAATTTTACCCATCAAAGGAAAAGGTAGTTCGGACTGGGGTTATGCCTGGGTTCCTATTGTAGGCCCGATCATCGGGTGTGCCTTGGCTGCGGGATTATATTTGGTAGTCGGAGCTTGAATGGATACTTTCTGATCGTTTTTTCAATTCGGTCTGCCTCAATAGATAAGCCCCGACATTTTGTTGGGGCTCTCATTTTCTAAATTCTTTTTTCTAATCTCTTGGATCTATTGTCACTCAAACATTTCCTCAATCAATTCTGAGTAAAATTCCTTTACATCCTTTCCCATTGCCCTTACCTGTTGGGAAATCAAACTCGTCTCTGTTTGCCCGGGAACAGTGTTAATTTCAATAAAATAGAATTTCCCGGTCTCGTGCTGGAGGAAATAGTCAACCCTCACAGCTCCTTTACAGTTGAGTTTTTCATAGACTTTAGTCACAATCCGACCTACCCGCTCCACTTCTTCCGCGGTTTGTCGCCCCGGCGTGATTTCTTCAGTCACTCCCGGCACGTATTTGGCCTCGTAGTCAAAAAACTCCTTGCTGCTTACGATTTCGGTTGCAGGCAAAACAGTGATTTTCCCCTTTCCTTTAAACACCCCAATCGAAAACTCGCGGCCTGACACAAACTCTTCCACTAAAACCTGCTTGTCTTCGGCGAAAGCCTTTTCCAATGCCTCAGGCAATTCCTCCCAGGTTTTCACCTTGCTCATGCCGATCGAACTGCCTCCGTTATTAGGTTTGATGAAAAGCGGCAAAGCCAATTCCGACTGTATTTTCTTGGCGTTCTCAGGGCTTTTCTCAAAAAGTTGAATTGATTTTGCCACATTCAATTCAGGTATGTCCTGCACAATTGCTTTGGTATAACCCTTGTTCATCGTAATAGCCGAGGTCAGCTGATCGCAGGTGGTGTATGGAATTCCGAGCATATCAAAATACCCAGCCAACTTTCCGTCTTCTCCTGGCGAACCGTGGAGGATGTTGAAGACACCGTCAAAAGTGATTTTTTCATCTCCTAAACTGATGCTGAAATCATTCAGATTTACCGGGATTTTTTCTCCACCGGAATTCAGATAATGCCAGTTTCCAGGGTAAACGAAGATTTTATAGACTTCATATTTTTCCCTATCGATGGTTTTTTCGACCACAGCAGCACTTTTTAGCGAGATGACTGATTCTCCGGTAAAACCACCGGTTACGAGCGCAATTGTTTTCTTCATATCGGGAAAAATTTCTACTGCGAAATAGGGCATTTTATCGTAACCCACCAAGATTTTCACCAAAACCCTCCGTCAGTTTTAAACTCATGGCGGGTTATCCTGAGGTTTCCTATATTCGCCGACTGAAAATCAAGTGATTTACCCAAATACAATTAGCATGATTAAAAATTGGAAAGTGTTGACCCTTATCCTGATGTTTTCAGTTGGGTCGACCATCATCACCCAGTCACAGACCCTGAAAAAGGTGACGCTGGAGGATGTCTTTAAAAATGGGACGTTTAACCAGAAATCAGTCTTTGGCATCAATTGGATGAAAGACGGACAGTTTTACAGCTCTTTGGTCGAAAAAAATGGAGCACCAGCAGTGGTCAAAATAAACGTGTCCACAGGTGAGGAAGCCGGAACTTTGCTCGACGGAAAAGCTTTGGGGGTTAAATTTTCATCCTACTCCTTCAATGCCGATGAGACCAAAGCTTTGATTGCTACTGATGTAGAATCCATTTATCGACGATCTTCCAAAGGCATTTTTTATGTCGTTGACATGGCTTCCGGGCAAAAAAAACAATTGATGAACGGGGAGAAAATCTCCTATGCGACCCTTTCTCCGGACAATGACAAAGTCGCTTTTGTAAAAGAAAACAACCTTTTCGTATTTGACTTGGCCTCTGATCAAATGACTCAAGTCACCAGCGACGGAGAGTGGAATAAGGTGATCAACGGATCTGCAGATTGGGTATATGAGGAAGAATTTTCCATGGCTCAGGCTTTCAAATGGTCACCTGACGGACAGAAAATCGCTTTTATCCGATTTGATGAAACCCAGGTTCCGGAGTTCAACATGCAACTGTGGGGACCTCTATACCCTAAGGATTACAAATTCAAATACCCAAAAGCCGGAGAAAAAAACTCCCTGGTCAGCATTCATGTGTATGATTTGACAACTGGAAATACACAAAAAATCGACACAGGCGCCGAAACAGACATCTATTTGCCAAGAATTTACTGGACAAAAAATACCTACCAGTTGGCATTTATCCGATTGAATCGTCTACAAAACCAATTGGATATTTTCCATGCGAATGCCACAACCGGCGAAAGCAAATTGGTCATTTCCGAGACTTCCAAAACCTACGTGGATTTGGACTACAACGACGATTTGCAATACCTCAGCGATGGAAAAACTTTTATCAGAACTTCAGAGCAGGATGGCTTTAAGCACATCTACCACCACAACATGGACGGAAGCTTGATTCGTCAGATTACTTCAGGAAATTGGGAAGTCAGCTCCATGGTGGGGATCGATGAAAAAGCAAAAAAGCTCTATTACATTTCCACGGAAGCTTCTCCTTTGGAAAGGAATTTCTACGTGGTCAATCTGGATGGAAAAGGCAAAAAAGCCCTGTCTCCAGCCAAAGGCACTCATACCATCAACATGAGTCCTGATCATAAATTCTACATCGACTATTATTCTACCGCTGACACTCCGGTAAAAGTTTCTTTGAATGAAGCTTCGGGCAAAGAAATCAAAGTGCTGGAAGACAATCAGGTTTTGAGGGATCGATTGGCGGGTTTTGCCTTGGGGAAAAAGGAATTTTTCAGCTTCCCTACGGTAGATGGCACGGATCTGAATGGCTATATCATCAAACCGGCTGACTTTGATCCTAACAAGAAATACCCTGTCTTGATGTACGTCTATGGAGGTCCCGGCTCTCAAAATGTCTTGAATGCCTGGGGAGGAACCAGAGATTTTTGGCATCAGCAGCTTGCAGCCGAAGGAATCCTTGTGGCTTGTATTGACAATCGAGGGACTGGTGCTCGAGGCCGTGATTTCAAGCATTCGACCTACGCTAATTTGGGTAAACTGGAAACTATAGATCAGATCGAAGGAGCGAGATATTTTGCCAAAATGCCTTATGTCGACCCCGCCAGAATTGGGATCTGGGGTTGGTCATACGGGGGTTACATGTCATCCCTTGCGCTGATGATTGGAAATGACGTCTTCAAAACCGCCATTGCCGTTGCGCCTGTGACGACTTGGAGATATTATGACACGATCTACACGGAGCGTTTTCTTCAGACCCCGCAACTCAATCCTGCAGGATAC
>DATIAI010000196.1:0-5959 GCA_035458065.1 Algoriphagus sp.
GGAATTCCATAGGTCTTTTCAGTCCAGGCACACATAAACCCTTCCTCTCCCCCTGAGACGATAAAGGTTTTGTATTCATTTGCCCGCAAATAATTGAGCAACTCCAGCATGGGCTGGTAGATCATTTCCGTGTATAGACGGTCAAATTTCTGATGCTTTGCTGTGGCTATCCATTTAATGGTTTCGGCCTCAAACTCCTCACTACTCATACCAGTCTGTGTCGCTACAACTAGTTGCATCAAGGCCTTCTCCCCTCCGGCCAAGGCACTCTTCATGTCACCTTTCAAAATAAAGCTGAAAGGCTCCTGATCTTTCCATTCAGGATGTTGGGGAGCAAGTTCTTTTACCCTATCAAGAGCAAAAATGAATTGAAAATACATAGGCTGCTCGCTCCATAGTGTTCCGTCATTATCGAAGCACGCAATCCGGTCGGTCACTGGGATGAAATCAGCAGTTCCTTGGGTTGTGGTCTTTGTCACAAAATCAATGATAGCTTTTTTGGAAGCTGCTTCATTCCAGGAAGGAAGAGGGTCAACAATAACCACCTCAGCTTTTGGCTCATTCTCCTGCTTGGTGCAAGATCCAAGTACAATTAAAAGTGCGATTGTTGTCCAGGCGCATGTCTTCATGTGATCAGATTTTAATATAAAAAGACAGGGTTCATTTCCTGTCTTTTTATGACTAACAATCAATTGTTTCCCTTTTTCGGAGTTGGAGCTGGTTTCTGTTCTTGAAGCAACATTGGGAAGTGTTCCTTGATTTCTTCCTTGACTTGGTTCCTTTTTAGCACCTCTTCGATGATGACGGCAGGATTGAAGCTTGGTGGATAGGATCGGGAGGGGAACTCCTGAAGAGAAGCGGCAAACTCCCCTACGGCCTCCATTCCCATATAAACTTGCGGAACGTGATTCATCAACCAGTCCCAATAAGTATTGGAGGTAATGTCAGCACGCTCGTAAGGATCCTGCATCAGGTTGTAGAGCTTTGTCAACCGCAACATGGTGAATGGCTCGGCCCACACTCCCATAGTTCCCTCCAGGCGTTGTTCGGCAAAACTCATCTTCCAGTCACCTTGCCGCATTGCCACCAGCATACCATCGTCGTCTGAATAGAAGAATTTGCTCCTTTCACTTTTTACGCCATTGTTTGTTCCGATAGTACCACTCACAGAAGTCAGAAATTTGGATTGGTCAAATCCATCCAGGTGTACTTTGTACTGGATGCCATTGGCGGAATAACCTGTCTTTAACTTGGTGACAATATCCGGCTCACCTGCAATCGCCGCAAAAGTCGGCAACCAGTCATTGTGGCTCATCAGTTGATTTGTGATGGTACCAGGTGCAATCTGGCCTGGCCATCGCACAAGGCAAGGGACCCGAAATGCACCTTCCCAGTTGGTGTTCTTTTCACTGCGAAACGAAGTCATTGCACCATCGGGCCAGGTATTCATATGAGGTCCGTTGTCACTTGTATAAACTACAATAGTATTATTAGCAATACCCATCTCGTCCAGTGCCTTTAGTATATTGCCGATATGCCCGTCGTGCTCGATCATACCGTCTATGTATTCGCTGTCCCCATGCTCATACTTGCCACGGTTCTCGGCTTTGACATGCGTACGGAGGTGCATTCGGGTAGAATTAAACCAGACGAAGAAGGGTTTTCCTGTTGCTTCCTGCCGCTTCATGAAATCAATGGCTGCCGCAGATGTTTCATCATCGATGGTTTCCATTCGCTTTTTGGTCAGTGGCCCGGTGTCTTCAATTCTTTGTTTGCCTACTTTTCCAAAACGCGGGTCTTCTGTTGGATCATCCACGTTGGTAGCAAACGTTTTCAACACACCACGGGGACCCCACTTGGCTTTGAAAGCCGGGTCTTTGGGATAATCCGGAAGCTCAGGTTCTTCCTCAGCATTTAGATGATAGAGGTTGCCAAAAAACTCGTCAAAGCCATTCACTGTTGGAAGGCTTTCGTTGCGGTCACCTACATGGTTTTTCCCAAATTGGCCTGTTGCATAGCCAAGATTTTTCAAAATTCCCCCAATAGAAGGGTCAAGCTGACTCATGCCCATAGGAGCTCCGGGGAAACCAACTTTGGTGAGTCCTGTGCGGATGCCGTGTTGCCCTGTTAGGAAGGCAGCCCGTCCGGCAGTACAGCTTTGCTCGCCATAGTAATGAAGGAATCGGATTCCTTCCTCAGCAATCCGGTCAATGTTGGGAGTAGTGTAGCCCATCAATCCATCACTGTAAGCACTGACATTGGTAATACCGATATCATCTCCAAAAATGACGACGATGTTGGGTTTTTGCTGGGCAAATGCAGGGGTATAGAGGAAACTAAAGAGAGGGAGAATAAAAAGAGATAATTTTTTCATAGATGTTTAATTTAAAAATTGAATGAAACTTGAAAACTCTATATAAATTCTTAAAAAGATATTAAATGAAATAAAAATTAGCAACGCTAATTCCTAAAAAATTTACCTTAAAAACTAAATTATTTTTTAGGTTGATATAAAATCCAACCTCTTCCATACTTTCAATAAGCGTAAAGTTATCATTGTTAATATAGAGGGTCTGAGCAATCAGGATCTGTAATGGATTTGGCAAAAAATCACATTCAATAAAAAAGGATTAGCAATCGGTACCTTTTGTAATAGCTCCTATTTATTAAACTTTGACTGAGAATAATTTCACTCAAAAAAGCCAAGTCATGGAAAAGGTCTTAAGATTTTTAGCCCCATTTGTTGCCGGCTCTATTATGTATTCTTGTGGACCGGTATTGTATTCCAACGTAGGACAAAATGTGCCCCTTTTTCAGGAAAAAGGAGAATTTACAGGTCAGTTGAGCTATTCAAACAGCGATGGTGCTTGGGTAGCTGATGGCGTGGGGCTCCAAGGTGCCTATGCCATTTCGGATAAAGTAGGAGTCATATCCAGCTTCTATTCCCTCAAAGGAGTTGAAAATGAGGATGATGAATGGGAAGGAAAGGGTTCTTATTTTGAGATTGGTGGAGGAATTTTCCATGGAAATCCAGACAAGAAATTTAGCGTTGAGGGTTATGCAGGATTTGGAACGGGATCAATCAAAAATTCCTCGAAAGTGGATTTTGGAACCAGCCTTAATTTAAAATACCTAAAACCGTTTATTCAACCCAGTATTGGCTTTACCACCAAGTATTTTGACATGGCGCTTACGCCAAGAATTTCTTATTTGAGCGTGACCTCCGGGGATGACAAACAATTTATTCTGGATGGAGAACCGATCAATTCAGGGGAATTTATTGACGAAATAGACCAAAAGGTGATGTTTGAACCAGGGATTTTAATCCGGGGAGGATTTCCTCAGGCAAAATTGGAGATACAATACAATTTCTCTACCCTCAAAGAACCCTCTGAGAATTACTATTTGCTCAACAATGAATTTATTTCGATTGGACTCCGGTTTTTGATTTCAGGCAGATTTGCCGAAAAGGAATGATCAGACTTCAGCTTTTGCCAGAAGGCCATACTCAACCTTGCCGTGTCCATCCGGTGTAGTGTAGAATGGCCGCTGTTCGATTTCGTAATTTTTATCCGCCGGAATTCCCAAAGCATGATAAATCGTCTGATGAATGCTGTCGATCTTGATTGGATTTTCGATGGTTTTGCACGGTCGTTCATCTGCGGTTTTGCCAAAGACATGGCCTTTTTTGATCCCCCCTCCAAACATCAGAATCGAACATCCGTCTGTAAAATGCCGGTGCATCCCATAGTTTTTCATGTCTTCGATGATATCCGGTACTTCGACCTGATCCAGTACTTTCAGCCCCGGTCTTCCTTCCGTTAGCATATCACGGCTAAATTCACTGGCCACAATGACCAGGGTTCTCTCCAGTTTTCCGCTTTGATCAAGGTCTTTGATGAGTTGCGCGATCGGAGCATCGATCATCTTTTTCATATCCTTTAATCGGGTGTTCCCGTTGTCATGGGTATCCCAGCCGAAGAACGGCTCGTATTCTGTGGTGACCGTAATATACCGAGCTCCCTGATCTACCAGCCTTCTGGCCAAAAGACAACCTAAACCAAATCTTCCTCCGGTATCATATTTCTCATAGCTTTCCCTCGGCTCCTGACTCAAGTCAAATGCTTTGGCCTCGGGAGAATTCAAAAGCATGTAAGCCTGCTCCATGGATCTTTTCAGCGATTCTTTCTGATAATCGGAGCCAAATTCCCCCATTGGCCCAGCAGAGATCAAATCCTTGTAAAGCTGATTTCTGGACTCAAATCGCTTGGAATCCATCCCTACGGGAGGTCGGACTGCATCCAAACCTGCAGTAGGGTCCGGGATCAAAAACGGACCATATTCTGAACCTAAAAATCCTGCACTGTGAAAGGCTTTCAATTCTTCCCCTTCTCCAACTGTAAACCTCTGCCCAATATTGATAAAGGGAGGAATGACAGGATTCAATGCGCCTTTTTCCTTGGCAATCCAACTTCCCAAATGCGGAACTACCACTGATTGAGGCGGCTCATAGCAGGTGTGAAAATGATATTGATGACGGGTATGAAGGATATGGCCAAGATCTGCGGCAACATAAGAACGGATCAAGGTTCCTTTGTCGATCACTGAGGCGATATTTTCCAATCCTTCAGAAAATTGGATGCCGTCGAGTTTGGTGGGGATAGCAGGGAAAGTACTCAGCACTTCTTTTGATTCCATTCCCTTTCGGAAAGGAGTGAATTTCTTCGGATCGAAGGTTTCCGTATGAGCCATTCCACCAGCCATGAAAAGCAAAATCACCGAATCAGCAGTTGACGGCAAGGTTGCTGTGTCGCAGGAAGAAAGCAGTCCTGCCAATGGGGCTCCCATGCTCATAGTAGCCATGGCTGCTGCACTGGTTTTTTTGAGGAAATCGCGTCGGCTTTGTATATACTTCATGGCAATCAATAAATCATTTGAAATTCAGGTAACAGAAACACTGCCCAGAGCAAATCCTGGACTTCGGTAGCTTCCGGTTTTTCACCGAAGGCCTTTTTTGCAACTTCCAGCTCTTTATCGCTTGGATTTCGAAGCAGTGCCCGGGCATAAAGTTCGCGGGTTAGTTTTTCTGTATCAGGATAACTTTCGGCCCAAATTACTCCACCTTTTTCAAGGGATTTGTTCAGTTTTTCCCCGTTGCTCATTTCAAGTGCTTGAAGCAAACTAGCTTGAGTATCCCTACTTGTTGATACGATTTCACGGTTTGGACGGCCCAAAGAGGTAAGGAATGAGTTGTTTGCAACCAATGCAGCTCGAGCAAATGGAAGTTCGGTTTTCGCTTCGGGGATCAGTTCATAAGGTCTGAACTTCACTTCCACTGAATCAAAAAGCGGTGTTGCCAGTTGGCTGACGGCATCTGAAAACTGCTCTGCAGTCAATCTCCTTCTTACGATTCCCTGAAATTTGAAGTCAGCAGCCATCAGTTTTTCAGGTGAATCTATGGCGATCGATTGGCTTTGGTAAATTTTGGAAGAAGCAATCTGAAAAACCAAACGCTTCAGATCATAGCCATTTTCCACAAAATCCACAGCCAACCAATCAAGTAAATCCTGGCTCCATGGCTCGTTGTCCATTTCATCAACCGGTTCGACGATTCCTCGGCCCATCATCTGTTTCCAGATTCGGTTGACAACAGTTCGGTACATCCTGCCATTGGCCGGTTGCACTAGCCTGTCGGCAAGCTGTTTTAGCTTTTCAGCTTTTGCGGCGGTGCTGTCGATTTCTCCGAGTTCTTCCCAGAGGATTTTCGTTTTTGCCATCTTACCGGTCGGAACCTCGCATCGGCTCACTTCCAGAGTAGAGTCTGCAAAAATATTGGCAAAAGCATAAGCCTCTTCCAGTTTCCACTCGCTGATAAAACTGTCATGACATGAAGCACATTTTAAGTTAAGGCCCAAGATTACCTGACCCACATTTTGGGCGGCCTGCATTTCGGTGCGTT
>DATIAI010000197.1:0-9037 GCA_035458065.1 Algoriphagus sp.
CATAGCTACCTATGGAGTTTTAAAATCCGAGTTCTTCTTTTCCAATATTTAGTAGTTTCGCAAAAGTGTCGAAATAGCGCTGAAAAGAATTCCGCCAACATTCCGCTTCCGTTCAACAACTTTTCCAAAGTTAGAAACTTAGGAAAAGTTCCAATCTCACCATCTCGGCCTTATCCCCGGTGCGGTCGGGAAACTCAAACTTTTATAGTACTCCAGATCCCCTTCAGGCTTTTCTATTTCCTCAGGAAAAGGTCGCTTCGCAAAAGTTTGGAAATAGAGCAAACAGGAATTTCTCCACCATTCGGCTTCCTGAACCTGAATAGCCAGGAGCTGCCTCACATGATCAAATCGCTCAGGATCGATTTCGGATTCCAGTGAAGCCCATGTTTCTTGCATTTTTCTGGCAGTTTTTACCCCCTGATCGTAGTGAAGTCCAATTTCCTCCCAAAGTGTTTTTCCTGACTTGAGTTCAAAATCCCATGGTAAGTGATGAAACCATAGCAGGTATTTCTCAGGAATCTGATTGGGGTCAGACCAAGTTTTAGCTAACTCAGGAGCGTATTGGGCTAAAGCATTGCTTCCGGTAGAGGTTCTGTCGAAACCAATACCCAAACTGTCCGCCTGATGGTAATAGAGCGCGGTCCAATCAGGTCTTCCGCCGGTCACCCATGGGCCGGGCCCGTAGTGATGATCCCAACCCATGATATGATGCAAACCGAGAGGCATCATATAGTTGACGGCAGCTTCCCGGGATTCCAGCATGATTTCTTGAGTTTTGGCAAGTACTCCAGGTTTTTGACCGAAGGTCATTTTAATCCATTCTTCTGCGATCTCTGCCGAAGTCAAATAGGGATTCCAGGCCTGACGGCCAAATGCAAACCAGTTGGCCTGACCAAAGAGATGCCCGGTCCAGTTGCGGTCTGTGCCGATATTGGAAACCCCTGCCATAAGCGTCAGCTTTTGTCCAGAGTCTGTACCGTCAATGATTCCTGCCACGGTGGAGTTTGGGGTGGGTCGGTAGGTTTGGCTTCTCAAAACTTCCTCCCACATCGGGGCAAGAAAAACCAGCTGGGTGGCTTGCCCGAGATATTCCTGAGTGATCTGAAATTCCATTCCCAGATTGGTATTTTTCATTGCCCCGAAAAGGGGATGAAAAGGTTCGCGGGGCATAAAATCGATCGCCCCGTTTTTCACCTGAATGATGACGTTGTCCCGAAATTTTCCGTCAAGAGGTTCAAATTCCAGATTGGCGTGTTTGTGCCGGTCTTCATCCAATTCGTGAGAATAAACAAAGGCTCTCCAAATCAAAACTCCACCGTGAGGTGCCAAAGCATCCGCCAAAAGATTTGCTCCTTCAGCATGGTTGCGACCATACTCGTGGGGTCCGGGCTGACCTTCGGAATTCGCTTTGACCAAGAAACCTCCAAAGTCCGGGATGAAGGAATACATCTCATCCGTCTTCTTTTTCCAGAAATCAATCACCTCCGGATCCAGTGGATCAGCGGTCTTGAGTTTACCGATTTCGATGGGCGCTGAGAAGCGGGCTGTGAGAAAAACCTTGATTCCATATGGTCTGAAAATGTCTGCCAATACCTTGGCTTTTTTCATAAAATCCGTCGTCAGAATCCGGGCGTTTGCATTGACGTTGGTCAGGGAAACGGCGTTGATTCCGATACTAGCATTGGCTCTTGCATAGTCAATATAACGGGGATCGATGTAGCCCGGAAGTTTGTGCCAATCCCAAATGGAGAAGCCAGCATAGCCTCGTTCCACTGTCCGATCCAGATTGTCCCAATGGTTTAGCATACGAAGTTTAACTTTCGGACTATCAGATTTTTCAGCTTGGGCAATGAAAGTTTCGGTTTGGATACTTTTCAGCCAATCGAAGACTCCATAAAGCACTCCCACAGGCTGATTTCCGATGATCGCGTAGTAAGTTTTTCCCTGGAATTCTATCGGGCCTCTCCAGAAACCCTCGTCACCAAGTGCTCTGATTTGCGTCTGTGTTTCCAGCCCCAAAACTTGTGAAAGTTCCTCTCGGGTACCTATCCAGACTTGGGTTTGCGCCAATCTTTCCGAAGAAAAGACAGGGGCTTTTCCGAGAAAATTTTGACCGGAAATCTCCAGCTCCTGGCGGATGACATCGTAGGTTGGGCTTTGTCCAAAGAAGTAAAAACCGGAGAAAAGCCGATCCACTTCAGGCTTTAAATTTCCATTTTCAACTGGGCGGTAATCCAGCCAAAGCTCGTAGCCGTCTTTGGAAAAAGCCGAATTGGTAAGACAAAAAATGACAGCTATTATCAACAGGTTCTTCATAAGTGTAAGGTTTTGGGATTTTCAATTTGACCAAAAATCATCCTAATTCCAATCCTCCGTAGGTCCTTTGGAATCATCAACAGGGATAGATGTTTTCCGACAATTTTCGTCAACCTTACTTTTTCACTAACCAAAAAACAACCCACTTTCCTATCTTGGAGGCTCGACTTTTTCCCATGGAAAACAAACCCTTCATCATCTATAAATCCTCCGCCGGCTCGGGTAAGACCTATACCCTGACCTTGGAATATCTCAAACTTGCTCTCCAGAATCCCCATGCTTTCCGGCAAATTCTTGCGGTGACTTTTACCAATAAAGCCACGCAGGAGATGAAAGAAAGGATTCTGAAAGACCTAAACCGTCTGCGGACTTCCGTGAAAGTCGGGGAAAAAATGGACGATGAGCTGATGAAATCCCTTCAGGTGGATGAGGCAGGATTGAAGCGAAAGGCAGCTGAAACATTGACCGCGATTCTGCATGATTATGGGCATTTTGCGGTAAGTACGATCGACAGTTTTTTTCAAAAAGTCGTTCGGTCATTTGCCAGAGAGATGGACCTCAATGCAAAGTTTGAGGTAGAACTGGATCAGCAAGCTGTTCTTGACCGAGTCGTGGACCGGGTCGTGATGCTGGTGATGGAGGATGAATTTTTGCACAAATGGCTGGTGGATTATGCCTATGAACAAATCCAGGCCGGTAAATCTTGGGATATTCGCAGGAACATCCGGGAACTTGGGGGGCAGATTTTTCAGGAGGATTTCAAGCGATATTCCTCCGAGATCAGGGATTTTTTGAAGGAAAAGGACAACATCTTCAAGCTCCAGGTTTTTGCGAGAGAACGAAAAGCTGAATTGATCAAAATCGCAAGAGATCTTAAAGAACAGGCAAATCAAATCCGAATCAATAACGGCTTGGAATGGACGGACTTCAGCGGAGCTTCAAATTCATTTGCAAAAAGGTTTGATCTCTTGGGAGACCGGAATAATCCTGTGCCGACGCTTAGTCCGGCTCAGCTTGAAAAAATTGACAATCCCACCAAATGGTATGCAGGCAAAAGTCCACATCAGGGAAGGATAGAAGCTGCCTTTGGAGAGGGATTGAACCAGATTCTGTCTCAATTTGAGACTCTTGCTTTCCAATGGAACACACTTAAAGCCATCTCCAAAAACATCTATGTTTTCGGAATTTTCAGGAATCTGTTGGATGAACTTTCGGCTATCAAGGACGAGGAAAGCATCTTGCTGATTTCAGATGCAAATGAATTTCTGAAGGAAATCACCAAAGAAAATGACGCTCCTTTCATCTATGAAAAAGTAGGAAACCAATACCGAAACTTCCTGATTGACGAGTTTCAGGACACCTCCGGATTTCAATGGGCGAGTTTCAAGCCCCTTCTGGAAAACTCACTTTCACAGGGAAATACCAACCTGCTGGTTGGAGATGTGAAGCAATCCATTTACCGCTGGAGAGGTGGGGAAATGAAACTTCTACTGGAGCAAGTGGAAGCAGAAACAGCTGTTTTTGGAATAAATCTCCAAAATCTGGATACGAACTTCCGAAGTCTTCCAAACATCATCGAGTTTAACAATGCTCTTTTTAGGCAACTACCTGCCTCATTTGAATCTTATTTAAGTGCGAGATACGGAGTGGAGGATGCTTCTATTCTGTCCAGGGCTTATCATGATGTAAGCCAGAAAATTTCTCCCAAAAAAGCAGAATCCTCCTTTCGTGGTAAAGTAAGGATTGAGTTTTTAGGAAATACCGGAGAGGATGAAGAGGGCAATTTTCAGGAGAGAGCTCTTAAAAAACTGCCAGGTATGGTGCGTGAACTGCAGGATCATGGGTATTCACTTTCTGATATTGCGTTTCTGGTAAGAACCAAAGCAGAGGGGGAGGCAATTGCAGATGTCATGATGAATGAGCAGGCAGCGTGCCAGGATTTAACCTATCGCTACGATGTGCTGTCGGATGAATCTATGTTTCTGACCAAATCAGCCTCGGTGAAAGCCTTGGTGGCTGGGCTAAAATACCTTCAGTTTCCGGATGATCCGGTGCAGTTTAAAACTATGTGGTATTATCGCTCAATTCTTCGGGATGAACCTGTTGATCATCGGCTTTTTGCCCTGGACCAAGTTCCGCCGCATTTAGTGGAAAAAGTTCAAGCCTTCCGCCAAATTGAAACACATCTGCTGCAATTGCCTTTAATGGAAGCTCTGGAGGAGTTGATTTTGATTCTTGACCTGTTGGACCAGGGACTTGAGAAAGCATATATCTCAGGTTTCAAAGAAGCTGTCTATGACTTTACGGCAAATAACCGCTCAGATTTGGCGGGATTTCTGGAATGGTGGGAAGAAAACCAAGGCAAACGAACGGTGAAAATACCGGATGGGCATGACGCGATGCGGATCCTGACCATCCATAAGTCAAAAGGCCTGCAGTTTAAGGTTGTGCTGATGCCATTTTTGAAATGGACGATTTTTGATGCTACCAAAGGAAATGTGATTTGGGCACCATTTGAGGATTCCTCGCGAAATCTTTCGGCAATTATTCCGCTCACATTGACTGGGGATTTGGCACGGTCTGACTTTCACCAAACCTATTCCGAAGAAGCCATTCTTGCTTATTTGGACAGTTTGAACATGATTTATGTGGCATTGACGCGGGCGGAGGATGTGTTTTGGGGGATTGCACCATACAAGGAAAAAGCAGAATCGCTCAATTACCTGGAGTTGCATCTACAGGAAGTAATTGAAAACTCCAGAGGAGCAGTTGGGGAGTTAAGTCTTTCGGATTTTTTCAACAAACAAACTTTGGTCTTTGACCTGGGAGAATGGCCACAGGTAAAACCCGAAAAGCCGGAGAATCTTCCAGTTCCGGAATTGCGCTGGGCCTATAAAAACTGGTCCGAATTGCTTCAGGTCAAAAAGTACGCGGTCGATTTTTCACCCGAAGGATTGGAGCAACGGAAAAAGCGGAATTTCGGCTTGCTAGTGCATGAGATTCTTGAAAAATCAGTCAACCTCCAAGCTGCAATAGCTATACTTCAGTCTTTCTATTTTGAAGGAAGACTGATTGAATCTGAAAAAATAGAGGTTGAAATGCAGCTGGAGGGGCTTTTTGCAAATCCGGTTTTCGCAGGATGGTTTGAGGGAGAAGGAATCTTGCTGGCTGAGCAGGGGATTTTACTTCCTGGAGGAAAGCAAAAGCGTCCTGACAGGATCATCCTCCGTGAGCATGAATCGGTTATCGTGGATTTCAAAACCGGAGAGGAGTTCGAAAAGTATAGAAATCAGGTTCGTGAATACATGACCTTGGTTCAAAAACTTACTCAAAAGCCGGTGAAAGGCTATTTATGTTATTTGGAAACCGGCAAAATCGAGACAGTCAATGCATAGTTTTTTAAGAAATACTGCCCGGGAAATACTGGAAAAACACCAGAATCTCCAGAATCTGAGCATTGTCCTTCCCAACCGAAGAGCAGGACTTTTCTTTACGCAGCATCTTGGAACGCTGATTTCCGAACCCATGTGGATGCCGGAGGTGAAAACCATCGAGGAGATATTCTATCATTATGCAGGACAGCGCCCTGCAGATGAGCTGACTTTGATCTTTGAATTATATCGCGTTTATAAAGAACTGCATCCGGCTCCCGAGGATTTTGACCGGTTCTTCTTTTGGGGTGAAATGATCCTCAAAGACTTCAATGATCTCGACCAGTTCATGGCGGATGCAAAGAGATTATATCATCAGCTGGCTGAATTCAAGGAATTTGAATCAGATCAGAGTTTTCTGACTGAGAGTCAGGTTGAGTTGATTCAGCAATTTTGGAATTCATTTGTGCGCCAGGATCGCTTACATCAGGAAAAGTTTCTGAAGTTTTGGGAATTGCTCAATCCGCTTTATCAGGCATTTCAAGCTTCGCTGAATGTGTCAGGTTTGGCTTATTCGGGTAAAATTTATCGAAAAGTTGCTGAGTCCCTGGACCAGATTCCAAAACCGGAAAAGCATACAGTTTTCATAGGTTTCAACGCATTCACGGGAACGGAAGAGAAGCTGATCAAGCATTTCATCACCCAGTTCGGAGCGGAGATTTACTGGGATTTGGATGCTTATTATCTAAATGACAAGAATCAGGAAGCAGGTCTTTTCTTTAGAGAATATCAGCGGGACAAGGTATTTGGGCCCACTTTTCCGGAGAAAATTCCCTCGCTGATCCAGGGGAAAAAGGCTCAGATTCATACCTACGCCACGCCTTTGAAAACTAATCAGGCGAATTTGGTCGGAACAATTCTTGGAAAAAGCACAACTGAAAATTGGGAGGAAACTGTGGTGATCCTTCCAGATGAGCAGATGCTATTTCCAGTGCTTCATTCCCTTCCGGATCAGATTGACAAAGTGAACGTGACCATGGGCTATCCGGTAAAAAATGCTCCGGTTTATGCTTTTCTTGAGGCTGTTTTGGAGATGCAGCGCTTTATTAAAGTGGAAGAGGGGAAAGTGCTTTTCTACCATCAGGCAGTCAAAAACCTCCTTTCTTCCATTTATCTAAAATCGGTAAATCCGGGCTTTTGCAAGGATTTGCTGGCAGAGATTCAAGAGAAAAATCAGATTCATATCTCAGAGGAAAGTCTGCACCGGGGTGGGAAGTTTTTTATGCTGATCTTTCAAAAGCTTGAAAGTGAGCGGTTGTTTGCCTATTTGGGGACTTTGATGGAAGAACTTGCGGATCGGCTCAGGGACGAACCTCTGCAGCGCAGTTATCTCTATCAATGCTTCAAGCAGTTGACCCGTTTGCGGGAAATATTTGAGAAGCAGGAGTCGCTGACAGTCAATCGGGAGTTTTTCATCAGGCTGTTCCGGCAGGTTTTTAGGGAAGTGAAGTTGCCGTTTGAAGGGGAGCCGCTTCAGGGTTTGCAAATAATGGGGGTGTTGGAATCGAGGAATCTTGACTTTCGCAGAGTCATCATTTGCAATATGAATGAGGCCAGTTTCCCCCCTTCAGCCGGGTTGAATTCCATGATTCCATTTAATATCCGACGAGCCTTTGGCTTGCCTGTTCAGGAGCAAAACGATGCGATCTATGCCTATACTTTTTACCGGTTGCTGCACAGTGCAGAGGAAGTTCACATGATCTATACCACCGCATCGGATCAGGGAAAATCCGGAGAGAAAAGTCGCTACATCCAGCAAATGATGGTGGAGATGGGCTTGGAGATGAAAGAGGAGGTGATTTTTGTACCCATTGACCAAAAGTCACCAGGAGAAATTACCATCCAAAAAGAACCGGAAGTGCTTCAGCTTCTGGAACGATATGTAATACGGGAGGATGGAACTTCTCAGACTTCATTTTCCCCATCGGCTTTGAGTGTTTATCTGGATTGTCGACTCAAATTCTATCTGCAATACCTCGCCGGAATCAAGGAGAAAGAGGAAGTGAGTGAGGAGATCGATGCGGGAGTATTCGGTAATTTGGCTCACTACAGCATGGAAAACCTCTATTTGGGCTTTATCGAGCGGAAAAAGCGAGATGTCTTAGAACCCGGGGATTTCAAAGAGCTGAAGGAAAAATGGGTTTTCCCTGCAATTGAAAAAGCAGTCCGAAGCTTTTACCATCTTGAGGAATCTGCCGAAACCAAGCTCAATGGTCAGATGGCAATTGCCCGGGACGTACTTCAGAAATACATTAATCAGATTCTTGAAATCGATGCAGCATCAGCGCCCTTCTGCTTAGTTTCTCTGGAGAAAGGGAAAGAATACAAAGCGATAATGGACATTCATACTGTAGCCGGGTCAAGGCAAATTGCCTTGAAAGGCATTATTGACCGAGTGGATGAACTGAATGGTGTGATCCGTTTGATCGATTACAAATCGGGAGGGGACAAGAAGGAGTTTCCGGATATTCCTTCCCTTTTTGATCGGGAAAGCAATAAGCGAAATAAAGCCGCGATGCAGACGATGTTTTACGGATTGATCTATCAGGCAACGCATCCACAAAATACAGCTCCGCTGAAACCAGCGATTTTCAACCTGAAAGAAATGTTTTCGGATGATTTCAATCCTTATTTACAGTTGAGAGAACCCCGGCGACCAGGAATTGAGCTGAATGATTATCGGGAATTTCAGGAAGAATACGAGTCAGGTTTGAAAGGACTTTTGGAAGAGATGTACAATCCCGCAGTTCCATTTTCACAGACCGATGATTTGAAAAAGTGTGAGTATTGCCCGTATAAGGAGATGTGTGGAAGGTAGAGATCAGTTGGCAGTCTCAGTTGGCAGTTTTCAGAATCGAGGGTTGAAGAGTGTCACCCTGAGCGATTGCCTGCAGCTGGCAGGGAGTCGAAGGGTGTTTGTAAGTGGTAAAGAGTGAGTAGTAAGTAGAAAAGTAGGCAGTCTCAGTTGGCAGTTACAAGAGGGGAAAGTTATTTTAGGAATCAGTCAAATTTTGAATGTTCTCAATCTGAGTCACTGCGACTGAAAACTGATTACTGAAAACTGATCACTGCGACTAAAAACTCTTCTTCGTCACTTTAGGATAGATCTCCGGCAGCATCATCAGGGCAGCGGAACCATACCATTCTTTCAGGTCCATTTTGAGAACTCCTGCTTTGATGGCAGGATCTGTTTCGGTCAAAACTTTAGCTTCATCGATCGTTTGGACATCGAAAATGTAGATTCCTCTCAGCTCGTCATTTCCAAAAAACGGGCCTGCGACTATCAGTTT
>DATIAI010000198.1:0-6845 GCA_035458065.1 Algoriphagus sp.
TGTCAGTGACTAGTACCTGATAATCACCAGCTCCGACATTTGTCAAATCCTTGGTTTTGGCCCCGTTGCTCCAGGAATAGCTATACGGCGCAAATCCACCAGCAACGCTTAAGAAAATTTTGCCTGAGGTGGCAGATTCACAACTGGGTTCCCGTATTGATTCAGAGACTTTGATACCTTCTGCGGCAGCTTTGATGTCAAATGAAATGCTGACATCACAGTTGTATTTGTCGGCAACAACAACGGTGTAGGTTCCCGGTGCCAAATCTTCTACTTCCCAAACATCTTTCAGCCCGTTGCTCCAGGTGACACGATAAGGAGGACTGTTTACTTCATAGTCATTTCGACCAACTTTTACACTGATTTTGGCATAACCGTCGTTTCCCGAACCGCACGTGGCATCTTTCTTTTCTACAGAATTAAGAATCAATGGAAATGGAGGCTGTATGATAATTCTTTCGACATGCTCTGTGCCTTCTGAATCGGTGATCACGACAGTGTAAGTCCCTGCATTGAGGTTGGTCCTGTTTTGAGTAGTCTCATTGGTATTCCACTTGAATTTATAGGGAGCTACTCCGCCGCTCACATTCAGAGTGATACTTCCTTTGTCACTGTGTGAGCAAAGGGCCAGTTTTCCATTTACTTGGACATTAATTGCAGAATAACTGTGAATTCGCACATTCTCCCGCTTTGGAATGTTAAAGGCATATTGTGCCAAGGCAGAATAATTGATTGCCATGCTGAGTAACAGCAAGAGAATCTTAGCGCCTGACATTTTATTAAACCTTTTCATTTTTTGCACTTCGTCACGTTATCGGGCTTTTCGGCCTTAGATTTTTGTCTTACAAAAACCTTTTTGTGTATTTCATTTTTAAGAATATTATTTTTTGTAAATCACATACAGCAAAATGATATTCTTTAAATATGCTGATTTTGAGAAAATAGTATCTAAAAATTCTATTTTCCTAGTGGGTTGAAATACGATGTAAACGAATGGGAGGACTTGGAAAAATCTAATTTTTCTTCAAAATGTATTATAATTTAAAAAACTGTTGAGGTGATGCTTTTTTCAGGATGTGAAATGAAAAAAGGTCTGCAAAACAGACCTTGAAAAAACTTTAAAATATTTTTGATTTTTTTTCGTTCAGAAAAATTTTCTCTTGAAAATCAGTACCTAAAGCAAGGAATTACCCTGGATCTCTGACTCCTTGACTTAGGATCACCCCACAGAAAAGTATATCTGATGGAGATTTCGTGAGCTCCTCCGCTGTTTTTTTGTCCAAGTTTGGAAGTAGTGACATCATAGGAATAGCCTATATCCAATCCACTTTCCAAGGCCACACCTACCAGTCCAATGAATGCTTCATTGTTTGGAAGGTTGTTTTTGGTAGGAAGTCCTCTGTACCATAATCCCAAAACAAGGGGCTGCAAAAATAATTGAGCTCCCACATCCAGTTGGCTAAATGGATCTTGCTGCTTGTAGTTGAAAGCAAATGATAGCGACCGTTCTTGGTAATTATGTGTGAAATAATCTCTGCTTCCTGGCGCCAAGTCTATTTTGTATCCCCCTTGGAGAGAAACTTTCATGGGCAACACGCTAGTCTGATCATCCACAAAAGAGACATTTGGCTCGCTGAGGTGATGGGCCGAGGCACCTAGCCAAAACTTATCGTTGTAAAACATTCCTCCCACTGCATAATCGAGAAATGAATAGCGGCTATCTAAAGGGATTCCATTGAGCTCGTCAGTTATGCCTCCTACAGAACCGTTTACAATATCGATCATAGATCCGAATACCAGATCTGAAAAGAAGGCGTCGCGCTGCATGTAACTGACCTGACCGCCTACTCGAAAAAAGAATTTGTCACTCAATCGGAGCCTGTAAGAGTAGCTGAGGCCAATTTCATTGGTAGAAAGATTGGCCATACTTTCCTGATTTCCATTGAAAATCAATCCTATCCCACTGTTGTAGTCAAAGATGTAATGATCAATATAGGCTGAATAGGAATTGAAGCTGTGATCAAGTCCAGGCCATTGGTTCCGGTAGTTGACACCGACTCGGGTAAGTTCGGTAGCACCAGTAAGAGCAGGGTTGAGATAAAGTGGAGCTGCGTAAAATTGAGAGTATTGTACATCCTGAGCAGTCAGGTCAGTAAAACCCAAAAGCCCTAAAAGTAAAACCCATATCCCAACTAATTTCCTCAGCATAAACCAATCCTCAATCGCGGAACAAAGTTATAATCAATACTTTATCCATGAATTGATTTTTATTAAATAAGACGATGAAACTACCAGGGCTTAGGATTGGGGCTAGCAATCATTTCGGTTTCATACCTTACTTCTCAACGAAAAAATTTCCTTTTTCGCTTCTCTGTCTTTAATAAAACTCAATAATTATACCAAAGGCGCCGATTTTGGCGCCTTTGAATTAAAATTCCAGTATTTCCTGATTTCTGATTAAATCTTCGAAATTTTCTCGTTTCCGAATCAGCTGTGCTTTTCCTTCCCAGATAAGTACTTCCGCCGGTCTTAGCCTCGAATTATAATTGGAAGCCATGCTATATCCATAGGCACCGGCATTTTTAATGACCAAAAGGTCTCCCATTTTCACCTCATTTAATTCCCGGTGAGATGCTATGGTATCGGTTTCACAGATGTAGCCCACGACATTGTATTTGGCTTTTTTGCCTTCCGGATTGCTCAGGTTATAGAGGCTATGGTAGGCATCATACATCATGGGCCTAATCAGGTGGTTCAAACCTGAATCCACCCCGACAAATGTTACACTAGTCGATTCTTTGACCACATTTGCTTTGACCAAAAGATACCCTGCCTCGCTGACCAGAAATTTCCCCGGTTCCAGCCAAAGTTCAAGTTGTCGTCCATATTGCTTGCAGAATTCCTGAAATGCTTCTCCAACCTTTTTTCCAACCTCCATCACATCAGTTGCGATATCATTTGGTTTGTATGCGACTTTGAATCCCCCTCCAAAATCAAGAAACTTCAGGTTTGGAAATTGAACAGCAGCTTCGAAAAGCACATTTCCTCCTTTCAAAAACACTTCCGCATCCAATATATCAGACCCGGTATGAATGTGCAATCCTATGATTTGTAACTTGTATTTTTCCACAGTCTCCAGAATTTGCGGCAGCAGTTCAATGGAGATTCCAAACTTACTTTCCTTGTGACCTGTTGATATTTTGAGATTTCCTCCGGCCATGATGTGGGGATTGATCCGAATACAGGAAGGAACAGAATTGCCATATACTTGACCAAATTGCTCCATCAATGGCAAGCTGTCCAGGTTGATCATGATCCCGAGATTGACAGCTTCTTGGATTTCCTCAAAAGCTACTCCGCTGGGGGTATACATGATTTCTGCGGGAGTGTATCCTGCGATCATACACAGTTTCACCTCTTCAATAGATACCGCATCAACTCCTGCCCCGGCTTTTCGGATGAGCTTTAGAATGTTGATATTGGAAAGTGCCTTGGTGGCGTATTTGATTTTTAAAGGAACAGCAGAAAAAGCCTCCTGAAGGGTTTTGACCTGGGAAGTGATTTTTTCACCATCATAGATGTAAAGTGGCGTTCCGAATTCATCTGCTAAAGAAGCAATGGAAACTCCCTGGATGTGCGTTGGATTTGGCACTGTGAATAGGTTTTAAGATTTGAGGCCGCAAGTTACCCATTCAATAAAAAAAGGAAGGCTAGAACCTTCCCTTTTTTTGGATTTAGTGTAATTAAGAAAACTTATAAACTCAACGACAAGATTACTCCGATTGTTTAGAATTGAGAAGTCATGAAAATTCTGGCTGAGTTAAAACATGTTAAGCGGTATTTCACGCCTGCGAATCAATCTAAATTTGTGTCATGACCAAAGGAAGTATCACCCTTATCGTAGTCCTGATGTCTCTCGCGAGCTTTGGCTTGATGGGATTCCAGTCCTATTGGGTGACTAATGCCATCCGCATCAATCAGGAGCGATTTGACCAAAATGTCCTTCAGGCACTTTCGGGCACCATTGCCGAACTTGAAAAGGGAGAGACCAGTGATGTGCTCTTGAGTCAGTTGATTCAGGATTCTGCTCTTCAGGAGACAGTTTTCAAGAAAATCGATCCGATTGAGCTCAATATAAGGGCAACCCCTACTTACAGTCGACCCTCTGTGGTGGATACCATGCTGTCCTATTCAGTACCCCAGGTGAGTCCAACTTTTAGGCGCATGCTCTTGTCACGGGGTGTGGATATCTCCGAATTGGAAAATTTCTTTACATATCTGACTCCTGAGATAGCTTCGACGATGTTTACTCCGGACGAGATGCAGATTTTGCTTGAGGAAAAGGAGAGACAACTGGACTATATGAGCAAAAATCAGGGGTATCTCCAGCAAAGATCTTCATCCAATGCAGGTCTTTACCAAATGCGGACAGAAATCAATATTTCTGATGATGCATTGGATAAGATCCGCAAGACCAATCTGAAAATCGAATTGATGAATCAGGCCTTTGCAGAATTGGCAGAAGGTCAGCAGGCCATTCAGGACCGTTTAGACACTGGAACGGTAAAAATACTGCTAAAAAAACAGCTGATTGAGCGGGGCATTTCCGAGGATTTTGAACTGGGATTGATGAATGATGCTGGCGAAATTCTTCCGATAGGGATGGTTTCGGATCCTGTCCGACTCAAAACCAGCGGCGTTCAGGCCAAGCTTTTTCCCAATGATATTTTAGGAAAAGACAACTTCCTGTTCATCTTTTTTCCCGAGAAAAATATCCATGTGATAAGACAGGTGTGGTTGCCGATATCCAGTTCAATTGTCTTTATTCTGGTCATCATTTTTTGTTTTATCTATGCCATCAAAGTCATTATCCGTCAGAAAGCGCTCTCCGACATCAAAAATGACTTTATCAATAACATGACTCACGAGTTTAAGACTCCGCTTGCGACTGTGAGTTTGGCTGTGGAGGCGCTCCAGGATCCGGACCTATCGAATCAGGATAAATTCAGAACCAGGTACCTTGGGATCATCAAAGACGAAAACAAACGTCTGGTTTCTCAAGTTGAAAAGGTCCTTCAGGCTGCCGCCTTGGATAAAAAAGACTTCCAACTCAAAATAGAATCCATCAACCTAACCGAATTGCTCGAAAGCACCGTCGACCACATCAGTTTGCAAATTGAAAATCGAGGCGGGAAAATTGATTTTGTCAACAAATTGAGAAACCCGGAGCTGGAAGGAGATCCTTTTCACCTGACCCACATATTCAATAATCTGCTGGACAACGCTAACAAGTATTCCAAAGAAAATCCCGTCATCCGGGTGGAAGCTTGGGATGATGCCGATCAGGTGGTTGTGACCATACGTGATCAGGGAATCGGCATGTCAAAAGATGCATTGAAGAAAATTTTTGATAAATTCTATCGAGTTCCTACCGGAAATGTTCACGACGTGAAGGGTTTTGGTCTCGGTCTTTCTTATGTAAAGACCATGCTGGAAGCTCACAAAGGAGAAATTCACGTACAATCCGAGATCGGAAAAGGGAGTACCTTCACCATTAATTTACCCAAAAAACAATGAGCAAGGCCAAACTATTAGTTGTAGAGGATGATCCAAATCTGGGTGACATTCTAAAAGAATACCTTGAGATGAAAGGTTATGAGCCCACCCTATGCCGTGACGGCGAGGAAGGCTGGAATAAATTCAAAAAGGATAAGTATGACCTTTGCTTATTGGACATCATGATGCCCAAAAAAGATGGTTTCACTTTGGCAAAAGAGATAAAGAAAGTTCAGGAAGACTTGCCTATTCTCTTTCTTACTGCCAAAAATCAAAAAGATGACATCATCGAAGGGTTAAAAATCGGTGCGGATGATTATCTCACCAAGCCTTTCAGCATGGAGGAATTGTTGCTCAGAATTACAGCGATTCTTCGCCGAACTCAAAAATCAACGGAGATCAATGCACTCAAGACCTATACATTTGGAGATTTTGTGCTTCACTATGACGAGCAGTTTATCGAAGGACCTGAAGGAAAGCACAAGCTAACTTCCAAGGAAAATGAGCTTATCCGACTTTTGGCCTCTGAAATAAATAAGCTGGTCAACCGAAGTCATGCGCTCAAGCAAATCTGGGGTGACGACAGCTACTTCAATGCCCGTTCGATGGATGTGTATCTCAGCAAAATCCGAAAAATCCTAAAAGACGATCCAAAAGTTCAGATCATCACCGTGCACGGGGAAGGGTTTAAGCTGATTGTGGGAGAAGGATGATCGGGTTATCTAGTATCTAGACATAAGTATCAAGATTTTGAAATCCCGTGGTAGAGATGCTGCGGGATTTTTTGATTGTCCTCAGAAATGACTGTCTTCAGGCAAGTTTTCGCAGAACGGACGCAGAATTCCGCAGTTTTATTGAAGCCTCATTTCGAAAGGGGAAAGCAACCTTCAAACTTCCTGACTTCCCACTTCCTGACCTCCAACCTCCCAACCCCCTCAAACCAACTCCGCTCCGATCCCCGGCCCATCCGGAAAAATCACTTTTTCAGGGGTGATTGTCACACCTTTCGCAGGATCTATTGACAAAAGCATCGCTCCATCCATGTCCACATAGTCCAGCAGTGGTGCAATGTGTGCGATTGCGGAGATTCCGACAGAAGACTCGGTCATGCAGCCGACCATCGTTTTCATGCCCAAAGACTTGGCTTCGTGAATCATCCGAAGTCCAGGAGTGATTCCTCCTGCTTTGACCAACTTGACATTGATGGCATGAAATAGGCCATAGCATTTTTTCACATCGCTTTCCACGATGCAGCTTTCGTCGGCCATCACCGGAAGCTTGGAAAACTT
>DATIAI010000199.1:0-3813 GCA_035458065.1 Algoriphagus sp.
TTATCCCATAAAATCAGAATAAGCAATGAGGCTATAGAAAGTACAATTGCCCCGGGAGTAATGGAATCCCACATTGCGGAAATTGCTGAAATGGTGGTTTCTCCATCAGCCTGGACAAAGTTTTCATCTCCTTCATAATCCGAGTCATGGCCAAAGGCATGAGGAATCTGCTTCAGAACGATGATAATTCCAATCGCTGCTAGCATTCCTTTGATGACTGCACTCGGGAAATAATATCCGATGACGCCGGCTTTTAAAATGCCAAAGACAACCTGAATGACTCCGGCAAGAATCACCGCAAGCAGGAAGTTTTCGAAACTTCCAAGAGTACCGATGGCCGTCAATACGATCACGGCCAAACCCGCAGCCGGACCACTGACTCCTACCGATGAACCACTGATAGACCCGACGACTACGCCACCGATGATTCCGGCAATCAATCCTGAAAACAAGGGGGCACCACTGGCCAAAGCAATACCCAAGCAGAGGGGTAGTGCCACAAAGAACACAACTACGCTTGCCGACAAATCCTTGCCGACATGCTTAAATAAGGAAGACATACACTTAATTTAAAATGAGAAAATCGCTCAGGAGCCCCTGAGACTGGCAATCAAGAAAAAAACTGAAAGTTGGGAGGCGGGACATGGATTTCCTGTACGTAGCTGGAAAATCCATTTGAATTTTTGGTAAAATAAAAAGTGCTGTCAATTTTAAGAAATGGAGGTTTCAATGAAAAAGCCGGAAGCATGTAATCATGGAACATTTTCACCTCTTTTTCCAAAAGTTCCTGAAGAGGATTTGTCTCTACGAGTTCTTCAGCGGATAATTGAATCTGTCCATAGTAAGTACAGGCTATCAGATTGATTGCCATAAAAAAACTTAATAGGATCAGAATTTTCTTCAAGGGGTGCTTAAACTCGGTTTGGGAATTTCCGGTCGCAAGATCGACAATTCCAAGGCATGTCTTACGTGGAAATCAATTTTTCGAATGGCAATTATAAAAAAATGTTTTGCTGCTGAAAAAAGTTGATTGAATAAATCAACCAAAAAGCTTCTCTTTTCAGATTAGGATACCACCGATAATTATCCAATACCCCACTCATTTGCAGACAGTTACTTCCTTTTAAAAGGGAACATTCAATTCAACGTGTTTTCAATTAACTTTCTGCATGAAAAAATTCTATCCACTCCTTTTCTTTTTCATTGGGCTCTCAAATCTATTCGCTCAGAAAAATCCAGACACCCAAGTTCTTCAAGGCATTTTAGAATCTCAGCTGAATCAGGATATCCCCGGAATTCTATTACATGTTCAATCGGGAAATAATGCTGTCCACTGGTCTGGGGCGGCCGGAGTTTCTGACCGGGAAAGTGGCGAAAAGCTCCTCCCCAATCAGACCTTTCGGATTGCCAGCGTGACCAAAACCTTTGTCGCGGCTTCCATCTTGAGACTTTGGGAAAAAGGCAAACTCCAACTGGAGGACCCGATTTCGAAATACATCTCTGCCGAGCATGCCGGGATTTTGAAAGGGGATTATGATTTGGACAAAATCAGCATTCTGCAGGTTTTGAGGCACAATGCCGGATTTTTTGATCACACCCATGCCCCGGTGTTTTTCGAAAAAGTACTTCAGCCGGGAGGACACCAGTGGACCCGAACCGAGCAGCTGAAGCTATGTGTGGATGCAGGAGAACCTGTCGGTGCACCGGGAGAAAAGTTTAGCTATTCCGACACCGGGTATATCATTCTGGGAGAAATCATCGAAAATATTCATGGGAAAACGCTAGGCGAAGCAATCCCGGATATCCTCGATTTTCAAGCACTGGGACTTGAAAACACCGCATTTGAAGGTCTTAATCCAACAGTCGATCAAGCCCGGATTCATCAGTATTTCCAAGGAAAGGACACCTATCAGTTTCATCCTACCATGGATTACTTTGGCGGAGGAGGGCTGCTATCCACCACCGAAGATCTGAGCCAATTCTTCTTGGCTTTATTTCATGGAAAAGTTTTCAAAAACTCCTCAACCTTGGAAAAGATGCTTCAACCGGTAACCTATTTTGAAACTCCGATGATGGACTATCGGATTGGAATCTACCGGATTGAAATCAATGGTATCGAGGCATTCGCCCATGCAGGGTTTTGGGGAACCCAAGTCATTTACCTCCCAAGTTTGGATCTGGCAATGGCCACCAATTACAGTCAAATCTGGAAAGGAAGAGTTCCTCCCGTTTTTGGAGAGGCGTTGAAAGTATTGACCGATCAATGAAAAAGTCCCGCTTCAGATCGAAACGGGACTTACCATTGCACTATAACAATAAACCGTTTTCAAAAATAAATCAGATTCAGTGCCTGGATCTTTTGTGACCTGCTTCCCGATAACTGAAACAACCTGAAAATTCGACAACGAACTCAATCCACCCTCAGCACTTTCACCGGACCAAGCAATCCCGAAGGAACCAAAGGCGAGTCTGCGCGATAAAATGGCATGGTGGTAAAAGTCGTCTTTTGCGCTCCCGGCTGAGCATCACCGACCAGCCGATTCACCCAAGTATTGACAACACGAATTTCCAGTTGATTTTCGCCGGATTTCAGAGCCTTGCTGATGTCTATACGGAATGGGGTTTTCCAGACAATCCCCAAGTTCTGCCCATTAAGGATTATTTCTGCCATATTCTTTACCTCTCCCAAATCCAGCATGTAGACACTTTGATCTGCTTTTTGGCTTAGGTTAAAAGAAGTGGTGTAGGAAGCCGTACCCGAGAAGTATTTGATCTCCGGATCGGTGTGCTCAGACCAGGAAGATAATTTTGTGAAATCAGCCGTTTTGGAACCGAAATCAACTTTCCAATTTCCCTTAATTTCAACTGCTGTACTTTCTTTTTTCTCTGGCAAAGTATAGGAGCTCTGGGCCGCATTTTCCCTGAAAATGATGAAAAAGGCATCCCAAGACTCAAATTTCAAAGGAACTGTTGTACGTCCATCCTTGATTTCGTAAGAAACTTCCCGCACACTTCCATCAATCGGATTCCAAAGCATAGGCTTTTTGCCTGCCACCCGGAAACTCACGGAGGCAGTAGTCGGTTCGACATTCCGGTTGTTAAGCCAGTAGATATCTTCTGAACCAGTCTTCCGATGACGGTAGGGAATCTTATGAGATGTTCCTGTGATCTGCACATCGGCAGGAACAGTGATTTTCACATCCGGACCCACATTTTCTTTTGCCCAAATCTGATCGGCTAAAGCTTGAAACTCGGCATTTGAATCCCCCAAGCTCGGAGATTTTACCGGACGTGTTCCGATGATTTTCACCCCGGAATCTGCGAGTATCTGGATCTTTTTCAATACAGGTAAAGTCATCAGAATCGCACTTTCGTCAAGCATCAGCACCTCGTAAGTGTTTCCGCTTTTCGCTTTGAGCTTCCCGTTTTCAGCTTGAATCGCTTCCTGCAAAGCAGTGGCGTTCACAAAATCAAATTCGTAACCTTTGGGAATTTCAGGAAGCTTTTCACGGGCTACCCAAGTAATGTTGGTATTTTCTCCATAGAGGTAAAGGATGTCTGCGACGTTTTGACCTTGCTGCAGCAAATAGGAACTGCGACCTAAGTAATCCATCCAGGATTTTGCCATACCTGCCCAGGACTCCTGTCGGCCAAAATACTGCCCAAATGGACCGAGTGAAAAACCCGGTTTTTTGTCATCCAAAGGCTGATGCACAGAAGTATGGATCACAAACCGATTAAGTCCGGAAGCCAACTCCAAATCCGCAGTGCGCTTGAGCCGCTCAGGATATTCCTGAAATGGCCGGCCGACCG
>DATIAI010000200.1:0-2124 GCA_035458065.1 Algoriphagus sp.
CAGATTAGAAATCAATCTTCTAATCTGCAAGGCTATGATTCAAACCAAATTAACCAACATCTCACCTTTCATCTTTCTGATTTCATCCTTCAGACTTTACCTCGCTGTCCATCCTCCATCCACAGTCAGCATTGATCCCACCATGTAGTTTCCTGCATCCGAAGCCAAGAAAATCGCGGCACCCTGAATTTCCTTCATTTCGCCCCAGCGGCCCAAAGCTGTAGCGCCAACCACAAACTTTTTCCCTTCTTCTGTATCTGCAATCGGAAGATTCATTTCTGTCAAAAAAGGTCCCGGACAAATTGCATTGACATTGATATTCCAAGGGGCAAATTCCAAAGCCAAAGCCCGAGTCATCTGAACTACAGCACCTTTGCTGGAAGCATAGGGTGTCCGATTTGCCAAACCCACCAAACCCAAGGTACTGGCAAGATTGATGATTGCTCCCCTTTTCTTATCCTTCATATAAGGAGTCACTGCACGGGAAGCCAACCAAGTACCCGTCACATTCACGTCCATCACCCTGGTAAAATCCTCGTAGCTCAATTCATCAATGGCTCCCCGGATATTGATTCCGGCGGAATTGATCAGAATATCTATGCTGCCAAAGGCTTCAAAAGCTGTCTTCGCCATTGCCTCCATGGCGGATTTGTCCACAACATCTGCCGCGAAAGTGAATGCTTTCACTCCATACTGATCAGAAATTTGTGAGGCGGCTTCATCCCCGTCTGAGGCTTTTCGACTCACCAACATCACATTGGCTCCGGCAGAGGCCAGTCCGGCGGCCATCGCCAAACCGAGGCCTTTGGTTCCTCCGGTGATGATGGCAGATCTGCCTTTGATTGAGAAAAGATTGATTCCGGGTAGTTGGGAAAAGTCTAGTTGGGACATGCCGTTGATGGGTTAGTTTTTGATGAATGAAGTAAGTGGTAAGTTGCAAATAGTAAGAGAGGTCTGTGGTCACAACTTATCACTTACAATTCACTACTTACAAAATTTATTACAAAAGATTGGCCTTGGAAAACTCCAAACACTTCACCACATTCTCCTCTTCAAAGGCCAATCGCTGTTCTGAATTAAGATTTTTCACTTCAGGAAGGGAATTGGGATAGGTATTGTCCCGAACCACTCTCAGAATTTTTGCCAGATCTTGGGCCGAAGGATTCTCAAAGGTTGTCCAATAACTATCTTCCAAACAGGGAATTTCCAAAGGATCCCGTGTGATCATTTCCAGGCTAAATGTAACGCTGGGATTATGATTTTGACATAAAGTCACCGCTTCTTTTAGATCAACAATGCCTGTTCCTAAGGGAACCTCGGAAAGCAAAAATCCTTTATCGAAGGGCTTCACACCCATATCTTTCACGTGAGTGGAAAAAGCAAAAGGTGCCAAAGTCCGGATCACGTCCATAGGTTCCTCCAGCAAAGAAACATTGTTACCAAAATCCAAGGTCACTCCCACCCACTCGCTGCTTAGGTTTTGGATAATTTGGGCAAGTTCGGCCGCCTTCCAGTCTTTGTGATTTTCAATTGCCAACTTCATTTGGTGTTTTCGCACCACAGGTTCTGCCAGTTGGATGGATTTCAGGGAATTTTCCCGAAAAGTCGCCCATTCCTCCTCGGATTTGAAATTTTCATAGCGTCTCCCACTTAGACAAACCGTCCTCAAAACACTCACACCAGCCTCTTTGGCCATCAACACTTCCTTTTCAAAACGGGAAACATCCTCTGAATTTTTCGGCATTCCGATACTTCCCTCCAGATACATCCCCAACTTCTCCCGCTCGTCCCGCACCTTTTTTGCAAAATCTTCCGCCCAACCTCCAACAGTAGTCTGAATTCCTCCCGCACCGATTGATTTGCAATGACGCATCAGATCAATCGCATCTTTGAATGCAGGATATTTTTGACTTTCCACTTTGGAACCGAATCGAATCCCATAGGAATGTACTACCACTCCCATCGGCACGTCTTTTAGGCTTTCCGGCAAAGCCGAAAATGGAAAGGCTAAAGCTGCAGCAGCTAAGCCAGATTTTTTCAAAAAATCTCTTCGGGTTTCAAGGTTTGGCTGGCGATTCATAGGATTGATTTTGGGTTAAGGCTTTGGAATGGAGGCAAGTCCTT
>DATIAI010000201.1:0-3162 GCA_035458065.1 Algoriphagus sp.
CCTGAGCTTACCGTATTTTTATCTATTAAAACTGCAATTTTCTTGTTTTTATTAATTAGGGTAGAATCGTAATTTAGGGTTTCTTGAATATAGTTACCATTACTTAATTTACTTTTGGTGCTAGATATTTCAATTAATTCATTCTTTGTTTCTTTTGCATAACCAATTAGTTCATTTTCAAAAAGTGGAGATAATCCCAAACTTTCACTTGACATTCTACCACCTCCATGTGTTCTTAAATCTATAATCCAGCCCGATAATTCACCAGTGCTATCTAGGGTTAACAATGCTTTTCTAACTTCTAATGTATATTGTTTTTGAAGACTGTCATTTATTGCGCTAAATCCAGTAAGTTTTATGTAGCCTATTTCCTTATCAATTATTTTTGAATCAATGTGAGGAGTAAATATTCTATCGGGGATTGGGTTATTATCAATGGGGGGTGTTTTATTACTGGGTTTTTCCCCAACTAAAAAAATACTGTGTCCATCATTAACCAAATGGACTGTGTAATCTATAGCATTGTAAGCATCATCGTTACTGTTAAAACTTTTAATTGAATCTTTCACAGTTTTTTTTAAATCAACCCAGTTTAAAGAATCTTTTAGAACAGAGTTGTATTTAATAACATTGAATGTTTGCTCAAAAAAAGACTCAAATTGATTTTTATGCGGTCTTTGACACGAAAATGAAAAGAGAAAAGAAAAAAGTAGGATTGTTGTGATTCTCATTTGTGGTTTTTGTTAAATAGTGTTTTCGTATTGAATTTATAGATTGGATTAAAAAACAAATTCAAAGTGATAAGAGTGGGGGGCTTATCATATCTTACTCAAGCATTTCCAAAAGCCATTTTCGGAATTTCATTAGATAATGATAACCCCTCTATTTTTCCCTCTCCATTACCATTACCACTCGATTTGGAACATATAAAAGCACCTGTTGATCAGCGTCAGTTGGGTAGTTGATACTTGAATCTAAGCGCTCGAAGCCACCATAGATTTTTTCATCGGAGTTGAGGATCAATTGGTAGGATCCGGCCTCAGGCACTTGGATCGGGAACCCGAAATAGGATTCGGTAGGATGGAAGGAAAAAACGAAAATCAATCTACCCCGCTCAAAAGCGATTATCTTTTTGTCCGGATCGAGGTAGAGTTGCACCCCGGGAGGGGAGGCAAGGAGATTGTAGTCTTTGGCAAGTTGGATCATCACCTTGTCCCACTTATCCAGCTGCTGATAGCGGAGTAGGGGATCATCCACGAGAGACCACTGCCGACGGGCATATTGGTAGCTCCAGTCGTTGCCCAGTCGCGGGAAGTCCACCCACTCGGGGTGCCCAAATTCATTTCCTATAAAGTTGAGATAACCTTCGCCACCTAATGATAGCGTGATCATGCGGATCATCTTGTGTAAAGCAATTCCGCGATCGACGACCAGATTTTGCTCCAGCACAGTCATGGAGAAGTACATTTCCTTGTCCATGAGCCAAAAGGCAATGCTTTTGTCACCGACCAGTGCCTGATCGTGGCTTTCGGCATAAGCGATGGATTTTTCCTTTTTTGGACGGTTGGTCAGTTCGTGCCAAAGCTCAAAAAGATCCCACTGTTCGTCCTGCTTATGTTTCAGCGTCTTGATCCAATAGTCAGGAATGCCCATAGCCAGGCGAAAATCGAACCCGATTCCCCCATCTTCTACCTTTCGGCAAAGTCCCGGCATGCCGCTGACTTCTTCAGCAATAGAAAGTGCTTTGGGGTTCAATCCATGAATCAGAGAATTGGCAAGTTGGAGGTACAACAATGCGTCCTCATCCACTCCGGCGTCAAAGTATTTGTCCGAGTGATCAAAGGAGGTATGACCGTGGTGAAGATAGATGATTGAAGTGGCCCCGTCGAAACGGAATCCGTCGAAGTGAAACTCTTCCATCCAATACCGGAGATTGGAAAGGAGAAACTGTTGCACTTCCCATTTTCCATAATCGAAAAGCTTGGAATCCCAGCCTTCATGGTAGCCTCTGGGACCGGGATGAAAGTATTGATGTTCACTTCCATCAAATTCGTTGAGACCTTCGTTGACATTTTTCACCGCATGGGAATGCACGATGTCCATGACAACAGCGATGCCCATTCCGTGGGCAGTGTTGACCAGGGATTTGAGTTCCTCCGGTGTCCCAAATCGAGAGGACGGTGCAAAGAAATTGGAAACGTGATAGCCAAAGGAGCCATAGTAAGGATGCTCCATCACAGCCATCATTTGGATCGCATTGTAGCCCCCGGCTTTGATACGGGGAAGGATGAGTTCTTCAAATTCTTTGTAAGTGCCTACTCCTAGTTTTTCCTGGGCCATGCCCACATGACATTCGTAGATGAGCGGCATTTTGGAAGGTTCTTCCAGAGAAAAGCTTTGGTCCGTCCAATTGAAAGGTTCGGGTTCAAACCAAATTTGACCGGCAAAATCGTGGGTTGTTTCGTCTTGAACGACTCGACGCATGTAGGCGGGAATCCGGTCGAGGTCCGTATCATTTGCTCCGATGACCCTTACTTTGATTTTACTTTGGTGGACAAAGGTGTTTTGGTATTGGTCAAAGGGAAGAAAAATCTCCCAATCTCCCCGGTGGTTTCTCCGCATGGGATGGGAATTGCGATCCCACCAGTTGAAGTCACCCATGAGAAAAAGCTGTCTTGCGGCAGGTGCCCACTCCCGATAGACCCAGCCCTTTCTTAGTTTGTCGAAATGAATGCCATAGTATTCGTGCATTCGAGCAAACTCAAGGATGCTTCCTGAGAAATCGTTGATTGCCCGGATGGCAGACTGGAAATTGTCGTATCGCTTTCGGATTGCTTCCTCGTAAGGTTCGAGCCAAGGTTCGTCGGATAGGATTTGAAGAGGTTTTTGACTCACAAAAAGTGGGAATTTGATTTAGATGAAATTAGGAAAATTTGTGGGTTTTGGAATAGGGGAGCGAAAAGTTTCACCCCTTCGGGGCTAAAAAGTGTCAGGTATAGGTCAACCACGGGCTGCCGCCCGCGGAGATGAATAGTTTGGCTCCTTCGGAGCTCTTTGGCAAAAGGAAATGGCAGTAACTGATAAGACTTTGGAATGGGGAAAGATCCGAAGGATCGAAATTTTTCAAAACCCCCGGTGGAGCCGGGGGCAGGGAGTATGCCT
>DATIAI010000202.1:0-4384 GCA_035458065.1 Algoriphagus sp.
CTTCTGTCTTCACGATGAGAGGTGAACCCCAAGTCATACAGGCTAGGCCCCCTTCGATCGAAGTCATCCAAAACAACTGCGTTCGATGCCATCAGGATCAAGTGACCGATGCCAAAATGGATGCTTTCGTCGCAGACCATACCGCCAACCGCACCGAGCGTACCTGCTGGGAGTGCCACCGGGATGTTCCCCACGGCAGAGTGAGAAGTCTCTCGGCAGTCGGTGCCCAAATCGAACCCATCCGAGAGTACAGTCCGGAAGACCTGTCTGTCATACCCAAATGGCTCGAAGAGTCTATGAAATCCCAGAATTCCAACCCCAAGTAATTGAAAATATGAAAAATTGGATCCTTTTTCTCGGCACAGCAGTGGCAGCTTTCCTGCTTGCATTGCTTGCTGTCACGATTTTTGAGCGGAAATCCGAAGCCAAATATGCTTATCAGCCTAAGGTAAGTATTGATGGAATCGAACCCAGGGATTCGGTTTGGGGATTGAATTATCCCCGGCAATACCAGAGTTATCAGAAAACACGGGACACTACTTTTCGCAGCATGTACGGAACTTCCGGAGTGCATGACGTCCTGGATTCCGACCCTGAATTGGTGGTGCTGTGGGCAGGATATGCTTTCAGTAAAGATTACAATGCTCCTCGCGGACATGCGTATGCCATAGAAGACATCCATAAAACGCTCCGTGTTGGATCACCAACCAAACCAGGAGAAGGCCCACAACCTTCGACCTGTTGGACCTGTAAGAGCACCGATGTCCCCCGCCTCATGAGCGAAATGGGGGTAACCGAATACTACAGCCAAAAATTCTCCGACTTTGGTACCCAAGTCATCAATCCGATCGGATGTGCAGACTGCCACAATCCTGAGACCATGAAGCTGACCATCACCCGCCCTGCACTGATCGAAGCGTTTGAAGCCATGGGAAAAGACATCACTCAGGCATCCCATCAGGAAATGCGCTCCTTGGTCTGTGCCCAATGCCATGTGGAATATTTTTTTGACAAGAAAAAACCCGGTCTGGAAAAAGCCGCCTATCTCACTTTCCCTTGGAAAGACGGAATGGATGTCGAAAATGTGGAAGCCTACTACGACAGTGCCGATTTTTCTGACTTTACCCATGCTTTGAGTAAAACACCCATGCTCAAAGCCCAACATCCGGACTATGAAATCTATCAAATGGGAGTGCATGCCAAGCGCGGAGTGAGCTGTGCGGACTGTCACATGCCTTACCAAACCGAAGGCGGGCAGAAGTTCACCAACCATCACATCGGTTCTCCCCTTTCCAATGTCGAAAACTCCTGCTTTGTCTGTCACCGGGAAAAAGTGGACGATTTGGTCACCGATGTCTATGACCGGCAGCGCAATATCAAAGAAGGCACCCAAAAACTACAGCGACTGATCGCCATGGCCCATATCGAGGCCGCCAAGGCATGGGAACTCGGGGCTACAGAAGCCCAGATGGCTAAAATCCAAACAGGAATCCGCCATGCGCAGTGGAGATGGGATTATTCGGTTGCTTCCCATGGGGCAGCTTTTCATGCGCCGCTTGAGACCAGCCGCATCGTTACATCAGGTACCGAAATCATCCAAAACGCGCGGATCGATCTTACCAGACTTTTGGCTTCCTTGGGGTTCAACCAGCCTGTGCCTATGCCGGATTTTGAAAGCAAGGAAGCTCTTCAAGCCTACATCGGATTGGATATTCCTGCGGAAAAATCTGCCAAAGCCAATTACCTCGAAGAGGTCGTTCCCAAATGGCTGAAAGAAGGCAAGGAAAGAGAAAAACAAAAGCCTGTTCAGACTGTAGGCAGCAGACAATAATTTCCCGAATCATGAAATTTCCAATACCCTTTCTCGGATCAGTAGTGCTGGCATTGCTGATCCCCATGGTGGGTTTTGCCCAGTTTAAATTGGATGGACAGATCCTGGTCCGCAGCGAATACCGAAACGGATACAACAAACTAATTGCTGAAGGTTTGGATCCGGCGGGTTTTATTGCGCATCGAGCCCGATTACAGGCGAGTTACAAGCTGGATCGCTTTAGCTTTTATATGAGCGTACAGGACGTCCGCACTTGGGGCAGCACTTCACAGGCCAATCTTTCCGATGATTTTCTCTCTGTCCATGAAGCCTATGGAGAGGTGGAATTTGGGAAAAACTGGAAATTCAAACTCGGAAGACAGGAACTGAATTATGACAATGCCCGCTTTCTTGGGAATTTGGACTGGGCGCTGCAGGCCAGATCCCATGATTTTGCCTTAGTGAAATATGAAAAGGAAAAAGCCAAGCTCCACATGGGCGGTGGCTTCAATCAGGACAGTCAAAAACTGAACGGAAATCTGTACACCGTCCCCAACCAATACCGAACCGCCCAATTGATCCGCTATGAAAATGTGCTGGGCAAAGTGGATTACTCCCTTCTCTTTTGGAATGAAGGCAGACAATGGACGACTAAGGACCCAAACGGAACCATCATCGATGATGGGGTGCGCTTTCGACAGACAGTGGGCATACCCACCTTGAGAGCGAACCTGAATAAAAGCACCTTAAGCGGCTATCTCTATTACCAGTTTGGGGAGGATGTAGCAGGAAAAACTGTCTCAGGATTCAATGCTTCGGCCCAGTTTAGCAGACTTTTGATCAATCAAGAGGAATCCGGAAAAAAGCTCAGAGCGACTTTGGGTTTTGAACTGATCAGCGGCAGTGACGCAAGCGGTCAGGATAAAAACAACTCCTACTCTCTCCAATACGGCACCAATCACCTATTTAACGGATACATGGATTTGTTTTTTGTGAGCAATACCTGGGAAAACTCCGTGGGTCTTCAAGACTATTTTATCCGAAGCAGGTATGAGTTGAATCCCAAATTCTGGATTCAAACCGATTTTCACAGTTTCTCCGCCTTTGCCGATACCCGGCTTCCATCTGAAAGCAACCTAGATTCCAAGGACAAAGGCCTTGGCAGCGAATTGGACTTCACTTTTGGATGGATTCTAAATGAATCGGTATCTCTCCAGGGCGGTTACAGTCAATATTTCCATTCGGACAGCATGGAAGATTTGCAGGGAGTCGCCTTGAATAACACCCAAAACTGGGCTTATTTGATGTTTGTGTTCCGGCCTACCAGCAAAGCCAAATTTATCGGAGTGTTGCAATAAGTGCTTCGCGTCTCAGCAGTTCATTTCTCGATTCCAAATTCATGAAGCACCTTTTTTCCACCAAAATCAGTCTTGTCTTATTGCTCATTCTGGCCATTTCAATGGGGGTGGCCACATTTATTGAAAACGACTACGGCACATTGGTAGCCAGAAATCTGGTCTATGAAGCTTGGTGGTTTGAATTGGTAATGGCGTGGCTTTCGGTGAATTTTCTTTTTCACATCCGACAATATCGGCTCTTGTCCAGAGAAAAGTTAGCCATCGGTCTTTTCCACCTGGCATTCGTCATCATCGTGATCGGAGCCGGCGTCACCCGGTTTTTCAGCAAAGAAGGGGTCATTCACATCCGGGAAGGCCAATCTCAAAACGTATTCTACTCAGCTGAAAACTACCTCCAACTCAGCAATTCCGAAGGTGAACTCAACCTCAATCACCAGGAATTTATCCCAAAAATTTTCGAACCCAAAGAATACCCCCTTCGGATCGGCGGCAAAACCTTTATCCTGAAAGCAGAGGAATATATCAAAGGAGCCAGACAGGAATACGGTCCGGGAGAGGAAACGATCCTGGAAGTTTCGGTTTTGGACAAGGGTGTCCGACAGGATTTCACTATCCGAAAAGGCCAAAATCTGCAAGTTGGGGAGCTGTTAATCAGCACAAGTCCTTTACCTGAAGCTCAAATACAACTGATTTCGGGTGATTCGAGCTGGCAGCTACAAGCCGATTTTCCTCTTCAACTCATGGATATGGCCACCCAGCAAATGGCAACACAGGATTCTCTGACATTGGCACCTTTAAATTTGAGAACGCTCTATCAATGGGAAACCGGGGCCTTGGTAATCCGCTCGATCCGGGAAAATGTGATGCCGATCCTAGCCCCCGAACCGGATGAAAAAATTGCCAAAGATTACCTCGATGGGCTGAAAATCTCTGTATTGAATGAAGAGAATCAGATCTTAAAAACCGGCTATTTCCTAAAAGTCAACCGGAATCCGGAATGGATATCATTTGAAGATCAAGGAGAAAGCTACCGCTTCACCTATGGCCCCAAAGCCCAGACTCTGCCATTTTCACTATACCTCAATGACTTTCAGCTGGAGCGATATCCCGGCTCCAGCAGCCCATCCAGCTATGCCAGCGAGGTGATGGTTCAGGACGAAGGCGAGCAGGAATGGCCTTTCCGGATTTTCATGAATAATGTTTTGGATCACCGGGG
>DATIAI010000203.1:0-6401 GCA_035458065.1 Algoriphagus sp.
AAAATTGGATCCGATGTGCCAACTGACTTCATTGCTTGGGGAAATGTTATAGTTGTTCGGGACAACTTCATAGGTCAAAAGCGCCTTTGATGGCCCTCCGTATAGCTCGAATGCAAACTTCTCCTGAGAATAACTGCCTGATATACAACCGAAAAAAAACGAGAGCGAAAAACAGAGTTGATTTACTCATAGCATGAAAATAAAAATTACGTCACACTATAAACTAATTCAAAACTCCTTTTATTGTATCCGTTTGAAAAAATAATTATAGCTCCTTAGGTTCCTTTTTATGCCAATAGGAAGCCAGGATTGATCCGGAGATATTCATCACTGGCCCAAATACCGCCGCAGCAAGTCCAACGGTTGCGATCTTGCCCATTTCTTTAGCAATACCTGAGGCTAGACCGGCATTTTGCATTCCCACTTCGATGGCGACAGTTCGGCAATCTTTTTCACTCATTCTAAACATCCTGGCAAACCAATATCCGATCGCATAGCCAGAGAAGTTATGGATCATTACCAGTCCAATCAGGAGAATCCCAATATCCAACAGGGCATCCCTGCCAGCGGCTGTGATCACTACGATAATCAGACCGATCCCAATCATCGATACGAGCGGCATGGCTTTATCCAACCAAGCTGATTTTCCTCTAAAAATCTTGTTGAAGATCAATCCGGCGCCTATAGGAATGATGATCATCTTGAAGATATCCCACATCATCTTTACCAGGTCAATCTCAATAAACTCTCCTGCAAGAATTTTCATTAAAAAAGGGGTCATCAACGGCGCAAGCATGGTCGTAACCGAAGTCAGGGTAATCGAAAGGGCCAGATTGGCTTTGGCCAAATATGTCATCACATTGCTTGCCAGGCCACTTGGAGAGCTCCCGATCAGGATCAAGCCAGCTGCAATCTCAGGAGGCAATCCACTGAGCCAAGCCAAAGCCAAGCCAAGAAAAGGCATGATCAGAAACTGCGCTCCTACTCCGATCAATACAGCTTGTGGTGTCTTCACCACACCGGCAAAGTCTCTGATACTCATCGAGGTCCCCATTCCAAACATGATCACTTGGATCAATGGCGTGATCAGATTGGAAAATTTATAGCCCCGGTATTCCTGAAAAAAAACCGGATAAAACATGGCCATCGTCACCGCAGCAAGGATCATCAGAGAGTAGGTCAGGCCTTTTAGGGACTCATACCCCCGACTTCCGACGCCAAGCAAAACAAAAAACAGGATCAGAAGGGGGCCAATCCATTCAGAAAGGGAGCTAATCCAAGCTGCTCCGGCTAGAAGCAAAACAAAGAAAGAACTGTAAAGAAAATAAGAGTAGAGTTTGGGATTCAAAACAATGGCATTTTGGGTGAAAGGAAAGATAAAAAATCTCCGTCGAAAAGCGTCGCCCTTCCGACGGAGACCTAAGGAAGATTAGCTGTAAGTACGATCATGTGAACGTTTCTCAGTCCACTCGTCTGTCGGAGCAAAATAAGTCTTGTCTGTCGCATGCAAATGCTCTTTTACGACTTCTTCATTGAGTTCTATTCCCAGGCCAGGAGCAGTGAGAGGAACCGGGGCATATCCTTTGTCAATCATCTTTCCGCCACCGGTCATAGTCACCAAACTTTCCCACCAGGGGACATCCACTGAGTGGTGCTCAAGTGAAAGGAAATTCTGAGTGGCCGCCGCGCAATGGACATTTGCCATAAAAGAAACCGGCGTACCTGCCTGGTGCATGGCCATAGCGATTCCAAACTCCTCAGCGTAATCCCCTATTCGCTTGGTCTCCAACAGTCCTCCAGAGGAGGCCAAGTCGGGATGAACGATATCTACTGCCCGATTGTGGATCAGGTCTTTGAAGCCATTCAAAAGGAAAATATCTTCCCCGGTAAGGTTCGGTGTGTCCAAGGTATCGGTGATGACCTTGTGCTGCTGCCACATCTGCCAGGGCACCATGTCCTCAAACCAGGCTAGGCGATATTTGTCCAATGCCTTACCCAGTCGGATACAGTTGTTCATGTCGATGTGCCCGTAGTGGTCCGTAGAAATTGGAACTTCGTACCCAACCATTTCCCGCACATTATGGACAATTTTCTCCAGCTCGTCCAGACCTTTTTCTGTGATTTGGATTCCTGTAAATGGGTGCGCTGTATTCGAATAAGACATAAATCCTCCTTGCCACTGACTTGACCCCCCGTTGTTGAAAATCTCAGTATTTACCAGACAACCGGGAATATCCTTGATTTCGTTTATGGAAACATCCATTTTGAGCCAAGTGTATCCTTGATCTTCCATTCGGTATTTGATCCTTTGTTTTTGGTCTTCGGGATCTTTTCCTTCAGGAGTATCTGCATAGAGCCGAACCTTGTCCCGGTAGCGACCTCCCAACAGCTGCCAAGCGGGGACATTATAAGCCTTCCCACAAAGATCCCACAGAGCCATTTCCACTGCACAAACTCCCCCAGCTTGCCTGGCGGGCCCTCCAAACTGACGGATAATCTTGAAAATCTTTTCTACGTTACAGGGGTTTTCTCCCATGATTCTGCTTTTCAACATCAAAGCATATCTGGGATCTGCGCCGTCTCTCACCTCGCCAAGTCCATAAATGCCTTGATTCGTGTCAATTCGGATAATGGCTGTGCGTCCCATTACTGCTGTGACACAATATCGAAGGTCTGTGATTTGTAGATCTGAGGGAGCGGATGCACGACTTACCTTTCGAGTAGTCTCCGCCATGGTGTCTTCAAAAGTTAACCCTGTCAGGGCAGCGAGGCTAAATCCTCCCAAGGCAGTTTTTTTTAAAAAATCCCGTCGGTTGGCACCGGTAAGGGGACTCTCAGTTTCAGCTTTTCGCTGCGCGGCATAGTGTTGTTCTTCTGTCCGCTGTTTGGCAATGATTTCTTGAAGTCTGTTTTTCATATCTAGGATAGTTTTGGGTTATTGTTTCAGGGTTGGAGGCAAACTTGCTGTCTGCTTCATTTGATTTTGCTTAGGGGTTGGAATACTATAAGCTAAGACCAAAGTGGCCTATTTGTCATTGTCAGACGAACCCCTTAAATGCTTATGATTTGTTGAGGAAAAACGAATTACCAATTCCTTTCTTTGAAGTAATTGTCCAATTCGGCTTTGGTCATCGGGAGCTTTCCGGGGTAATTTTCCAGCCAATTCAGAAAATCCTGTTTGATCTCATCGGTCCATTCGGAATCTATCTGTCCTGCGAGGTATTTCTTTTCCCGAAGGCGCTGATGTCCAAACTCATCTCTTAGCCCCGTGACCTCTGAGGTGATTACTAAGTCCTCAACCAGGTGCGCAGGGATGAAAATTACTCCGTATTTCTTGGCCAATACCACATCACCCGGAAGCACCGTGGCTCTTCCAACCCGAATGGGTGCATTGATGGAAGTGAGCATCATTTCCCTGATAAAAGAAGGATCCTGGCCTTTCATCCAGGCATTGAAACCTTTGATCTCGGATAGTCCTTCCTGATCCCGGACCGATCCATAAAAAATCACCCCCCGCTGGGATTTGGCGTAAATAGAGTTGCCGAGATTGTCACCGATGAGGGTCCCATCGGCAATCTTTCCATAGCCGTCGGCTACATAGACATCTCCGTTAATAAGAATATCGATCGGCCAGGAATTAGTCCCGCCCTTGGGCGATCTGCCCTCTTTGTCCACTCCCTGAACTTTGATCTGTTCTTGATAATCTGGCCGCAGGGGCATGTATTGAGCAGTGACTACCCGACCGGTCATGGCAGAATCCGGCCAAATGAGTTGCCAATCTCCTTCGTATTGGTTGTTGTAGCCCTTGTTGCGAAGCACGCCCCAAGCCTCCTCGATGGAGATGTTTTTCAGACGTTCTAGGATCGAATCGGAGACTTTCGGACGCCCGTCGGGGAAACGTTCCCCCTTCCATTCTGCAGTTAGTGCTTTTATAAATTCGGGGCTTGCCCCCACTTCTTGTGAAAATGCCTGCGTGACCAATCCTCCAAAAAGGAGGAAAAGTGTGAGTAGGCGGATAAGTTTTGTGTGTTTCATGGTTATTGATTATTAGTAATTGGTTAAGGGTTTATTTTTAATGGTTAAGCTGCAATCTGGGCAAACAGCCTACTGCAAACTGCAACCACCTACAGCACATCGTTTTATTCAAAAAAAGGAATTCCCGGAACTGCATGTTTCTTCATTCCCTCTTCGTTGATCTCGACTCCGATTCCCGGCTTTTCTGAAAGGGTGATAAAACTGTTCTCAACCCTGGGACCGTCGTAGGTCACGATATCTTGCCACAGCTGATCGGTGTCCATGTAGATTTGCCACTCCATAATCTGAAAATTGGGTACTGAGGCACAGACATGGCATGACGCCATAGCGCCTAAGAAAGAAGCCACCATGTGAGGAGAAAATGGGACGTAATACAAATTAGCGAGATTGGCGATTCGCTGGCCTTCACCCAAGCCTCCGGCCTTTTGCAAGTCAGGCATGATGATATCTACGGCGTTGTCTGCGAGAATTCGGGTGAATCCGTAAGCCAGATAAATATTTTCCCCGGTACAAATGGGTGTAGAAGTCTCCTGAGTGATTTTCTTATACACATCCACATTGTCGGCTGGAACCGGCTCTTCCAGCCACATGAGATTGAGCGGCTCGTACATTTTGGCCATTTTGAGTCCAGTGACTGCATCGTATCTTCCGTGCATGTCCACACAGATATCGATATTGGGACCTACAGCCTCGCGCACCGCTGCCATGGCGTTGTACATCCGGTCGATTTCCATCGGATTTGCAGTCCAGTTGAAGCGGTCGTATTTGTTGGGGTCCCGACCATTATCCACGTCAAATTTGACGGCGTTATATCCCCTTCCTACAGCATTTTTGGCAGCAGCGGCATAGTCATCCGGAGTGGGGTTGGTGGAAGAATAGAGGGCAGTGTCACAATAGACTCTGATCTTGTCCCGGAATTTGCCTCCGAGGAGCTGATAAACCGGCACTCCAAAAACCTTACCGGTCAAATCCCACAACGCTGTCTCTATCGCAGTTAACACAGCCACATAGACCCCGGATTGGGCACCTCCAAAAAAGGCGCCTTTTCGAAGCTGTTCTGCCAATCGATTGGGATTCAGGGGACTTTGTCCTTTTATCTGATCTCCTAGTCTTTTGACTAGATAATAGGTGCCCTGGATCGCATCTACTGCTTCTCCGCAGCCCCAAACGTCCTGATTGGTATAGATTTTCACATAAAGTGCGCCTCGGACATACCCGCATTTAACGTCGGTTATTTTTAAATCCGATGGGGACGAGGCTTTTGCAGTCTTCTCGACTGCTGCCTCTAATCCGGTTCCGAAAGTACTCAAAAAGGCTGCACCGGTCAGTCCAATACTTTTATGGAAAAATGCTCGTCTATCTTCGATTTTTGGGTTCATGGTTGGGTTGTTTTTAGGTTACCAGGTTCGGTTTTTTAGGTATTCTTGAATTTGTTCTCGGGATACTGGCAGTTCATCGATGTGGTCATTAAGCCATTGGGAAAAATCCCGCTCAATCTCCTCAGACCATCGGGTATCAATCTGCCCGGCGGTGTATTTGCCTTCCCTGAGTCTTTCATGACCAAACATGTCACGAAGCCGCACAATCTCAGAAGTGATCACTACCTGCTCTGCTAAATGAGCAGGAATAAAGGTCACTCCCCCATCTCGGCCTAGGACCACATCTCCCGCCATCACGGTTGCCTGACGAATTTTAGTTGGTTGATTGATACCCACGAGCATGGTGTTGAGATTGCCTTGCTGATTGTGATGGGAAGGATGGTAGCTGCTGTAATAGGAAGTAAATCCACCGATTTCCCTTAATCCGGCGATGTCCCGTATGGCACCGTCATAGACAATTCCGTTACCTGTTTTGGCAAAAATGGCATTGCCAACATTGTCCCCGATCGTAGGTCCATTGACTTGAATCCCAAATTGATCCGCCACATACACATCTCCTTTGACCAGAAGATCTACCGGCCAGGAGTTCTGACCACGCTTGCCTGCAGCCTTGCCCCGTTCATCGATGGCATTGTGAATATCAGGTCGTCCTGGGAGGAAAGTGGCAGTCACTGCTCTACCAATCAATATGCTGTCAGGATTGATCACCTCCCAACCATCGGCGTATTGATAGAGGTATCCGGCATTTTTCATCACTGCCCAGGCTTCGTCATGGGTGACCAAGCGCATTCGGCGGAGAATGTCATCGGATACTTTTGGACGCCCATCATCAAATCGCTCACCTTTCCACTCCCGAGTGAGAAAAAGCAGCTCCTCTTTGGAGATTTGTTGCGCATAGGATAATAAATATCCATTCAGCCATAGCAGGCTAATGAGAAGGATTCTCTTCATAAGGAGTTATTTTAAATCAGAAAAAGGCAGCCCGGA
>DATIAI010000204.1:0-4552 GCA_035458065.1 Algoriphagus sp.
TACCTAAATGGGTTTTCCATTGATCAAGATGGATTGGTGGAAATCCCCAAACTTGGAAAGATTAAAATTGCAGGATTGACTGAAGAGGAGGCTAAGGAATTGGTTCAGGAAAAAATAAACGCCTATTTCAAAGAAGATGTCTTTGTCCGCTTGAGAATAGCTGGGATCAGATATACTACTCTGGGAGAGTTTAATTCGGTTGGGGTACAGATAATTTATAAAAACCGGGCAACGCTTTTCGATGCTTTGGCTAATTCAGGGGAGACTTCCCTTTTGGCAAAAAAGAATAAACTTTTCCTAATCAGGCAATATGATGGCGGTACTAAAATCCACCAAATCAACTTGAATGACCGGGCATTGCTTGGAAGCCCATGGTATTTTATCCAGCCGAATGATATCTTGTATCTTGAACCGATGAAAATCCGTCAAATAGGCACAGCTGATAATCTGACGGCATCTTTGGCTCTCATTGCGGGATTATTTGCTTCTGTGCTTTTAATTGTAAATTTAGTAAGCGGGGAATTATAAGGTATGGAAAAGCTCGATCTCAGTCAGTTAGACAATGAGGAAAAAGCTCTGGAAATCCAATATGTGATTTCCAAGTATATTCGATATTGGCCTTGGTACGCTTTGTTTACTATTCTTTTTGTCACTGCTACTTTCCTTTTTCACAGGTATACAGTAGATGAATTTGAGGTTACTGGTTCGTTGGTAATCAAAAACAGCAGCACTCCAGAATCTAGAATTCTTGACAGATCCAATATTTTTAATGCAGGAATCAACCTGGAAAATGACATTCTTAGGCTACGTTCTAAAAACATGGCTCGCGAAGCTTTGAATAAACTGCATTTCGATGTAGAGTATTTCGCAAAAACAAATATTAAAGACATTGAACTTTATGACCGGTCTCCGGTCAGGATTGAGGTAGATTGGGATCATTTACAAGTGACAGACACACCAGTGGAACTGGAGATATTGTCGGAGTCGACATTCAAATTGCTTCCTGCAGAATTAGGTTTCATGGATTTCAATGCGGTACAGGCTGCTGGGGATGAATCAGTATATAATAAGACCTATTCGTTTGGAGAGGTGATTGAAACTGCTCGTTCCAAATTCACGGTTTTGCTCGTAAACCCCTCCCGAATTGGAGATATGATCATTTTTAGATTGGTCAATCCGGCTGTTCTTGAGGAAAGATTAGCTAGGTCGGTACAGGTGGCAATGGAAAATGAATATTCCTCCGTTTTGAGGTTAAGCACCACCACTAAAGTTGTTGAAAAAGGAAGGGATTACATCAATGCTTTGATGCAGTCATACATCGAATATGACCTCAATGAGAAAAATAAAATACAGGAAAACACCATCAATTTCATCGAGGAACAGCTTGGCTTTCTGGAGGATTCCCTGAAAGAAAAAGAGCGGGAACTTCAGCAGTTTAAAGTGGACAATAAAATGCTGGATGTGTCTGCAGAGTTTTCGAATATTTTGGGGAAAATGAATACGCTTGACGAGCGAAATGCTGAATTGGATTTTCAATTGCAGTATTTTGAAGAAATCCGACTTTACATGGAGCGGAAAAGCAAGGATTTCTCAGATGTCATTGCACCGAGTGTAATTGGTGTTCCGGATCCACTGTTGAATGGTCTTATCCAAACATTGGTCACATTATCTCAGGACAGAAGAAAGTTGTTGGCCACAGTCAATGAAAATCACCCCGAAGTGATCAAAATTGATGTGCAGATGGAAAAAGTTCAAGATGCACTTTTTGAAAATGTGGTAAACCTGATAGATAATACCAAAAAGCAAAAGTTGGGTATTCTGAATGAAATTAAGGTGTATGATGCCGAATTTGCAACCCTGCCGGAATCCGAATCCAAATACACTAGCATTTTCCGGGAGTTTAAGCTACGGGAATCTCTTTTTACTTATCTCCTTGAAAAAAGGGCTGAAGCTGGGATCGCCAGGGCTGCCAACGTATCAGATAATGCTATCCTTGATCTTGCCAAGAAAGGAACGCTGGTTTTCCCTAAGAAAACCCAAAATTATGGATTGGCACTAGCCCTTGGCTTATTGCTTCCGTTTGGATTTATAGTTTTGAGGGATATGTTTGATGAAAGCATCAAAGACCAAAGGGACTTGAAGAAACACTTTATGATTCCACAGCTTGGGGTTATAGGATTTAGCACCAAAGACACCAACAAAGTCGTTTTGGAATTTCCAAAATCAGCGGTGGCAGAATCATTCAGGTCGCTTAGATCGGCCATTACTTACCTCGCTTCAGGAAAAAACACCAAAAAAATCCTAGTAACTTCATCCGTTTCTGGCGAAGGTAAGACATTTACCTCACTCAACTTGGCATCTGCAATGGCGTTGGGCTCAAAAAAAACGGTGGTGGTAGGAGCTGACTTAAGAAGACCAAAACTTGCCAGTTATTTCGGACATACTGATAAAGTTGGCTTATCCACTTACCTAATTGGTAAAGCTTCAGCTGAGGCGATCATATTTCCAACACAGCAAGAGAATCTTTATTTCGTACCATCCGGAGTAATTCCTCCTAACCCTGCTGAATTACTTCAGACTGCAAGACTGGTTGAGTTTTTAAAGTATTTGGAGGAACGATTTGATATCATAATCTTTGATACCCCTCCCATGGGCCTGGTTTCTGAAACGATAGATTTGATGCGGCTTTTTGACATCAATCTCTACGTGGTTAGGCAAAACTACACCATCAAAGATCACCTGGTAATGATCAATGACTTGTTCAATAACAAACAGGTGAAAAATGTATATGGTGTCTTCAATGGCATCATTAATTCAGGGTACCATTATGAGGGATATAATTACGGTTACGGAAATACCTATTTGTATTCCCAAAACAATAAATACATGTACAATTATTATGGAGACGATCTGGAAACCAAGAAAAAGAAGATAAAAAAAGCCCAGAATTTTGATCCTGTAAAAATGATTAAAAAGGTATTTAGAATTAGATAATATTTCGGTTTAATGGTTTTAAAGCAACCGATAAGAACTCCCAATATCACCCATTAATTTCTTCCCTACCCAAAAACATGAAAAAAGCTGCTCTCATTCCAGCCAGATATGCTTCAACCCGATTGCCGGCAAAGTTGGTGCAGGACCTAGGTGGAATATCGGTGATTCAACGAACCTATGTGAGCACTTATGCCACAGGGGTTTTTGACGAAGTCTGGGTAGTGACAGATCACAAGGAAATTGAAAAACAGATATTGGAATTGGGTGGTAATGTGTATTTCAGTAAAAAAAATCATCAAAGCGGATCTGATAGGATTGCCGAAGCTTTGGAACAGGTAGATGCGGATTTGATAGTCAACGTTCAGGGAGACGAACCCTTTCAGGATCCCAAATCCTTGCAGGATTTGGTTGCTGCTTTTGATAAACCAAAGGTTAAAATGGCTTCCCTGATGTGCCGTATCTCCGAAGACGAGGCTTATAATCCCAACACAGTAAAGGTAGTTTTGGATGAAAAGCATAATGCAATCTACTTTTCCAGATCCCCGATTCCTTTTAACAGAGAGCGAACAGAGGACATTTTTTATTGGAAACACATTGGTGTATATGCCTACACGCGGGAACTTTTGCAGGAGTTCACCTCTTGGCCCAAAGGTCGCCTGGAGCAGATCGAAATGCTGGAACAACTGAGACTGATCGAGCGTGGAGTCAGGATCCGAATGGTGGAAACCGAGCACCATGCCATTGCCATTGACACCAAGGAGGATCTTGAGCGGGCAAGGAATTTTTTGAGAAGTATACTTTAAAAGCGATCAATTGTGAAAAAACGCGTCACATCCATAGGAGGGATATTTTTCAAAGTAAAAGATCCGGATGCCACCAAATCTTGGTACAAAAAGCATTTGGGACTGAATACTGACAAATACGGAACTGCATTCGAATGGAGAAGTAGTGATAACCCGGACCAAAAAGGCTTTTCCCAATGGTCACCGATGAAGGATGACACGACTTATTTCAAACCCTCCGAAAAAGACTTTATGATCAATTACCGGGTGGAAAATCTGGTTGAATTGGTAGCAGAACTAAAAGCCGAAGGCGTTACCATTTTGGATGAAATTGAGACTTTTGAATACGGAAAATTTGTCCACATATTGGACCCGGATGGTCATAGCATCGAACTCTGGGAGCCAATTGATGTGGAGTATGATCGATTGGTGGAGGGTAGAACGAAGAGCTGAAAGAAGCACCAAGTATTAAGTACAAAGTACCAAGTATCCTTAACTAATAACCAATAACTAATAACTAATAACTAATTAACCATTAACCATTAACCTTTTTCAATCCTATGGAAATTCAACACCAATTCGATGGCCGAAGAGGCTCTTTTTTTATTGAGGAAGACGACAAACGCCTTGCTGACATGGTCTATGTGATGGCAGGTCCGAAGAAAATGATCATTGAGCATACCGAAGTGGATGAAAGCCTTGCAGGAAAAGGAATTGGCGCCAAGTTGCTGGAAGCCTTAGTGGATTTTGTGAGAAAGGAAGAAATAAAAGTCATT
>DATIAI010000205.1:0-15951 GCA_035458065.1 Algoriphagus sp.
AATACTTGCTGGGCTATCCACTCCGTCACCAGGGGATTGTAAGGACCGTTGAATGATTCACCGATATAACCACCGGACCAGGCTCCGATGCTGGAGTGGGTGTGGGTAGCGGTAAAAAGCAAATCAGACCGATCCAAACCCAACTCCGCTTTGGCCTGATCAGCTACCTTCTGGCTCACATCCGGTGGCATGATGAGCAAGTCAGATCCGATAATGACCAAGGTACGCTGGCCTACCCGTAGGGCTACTGATTTGACGTAAATGCTATCATGGACACCTGTAGCCGATCCGGGCCTTCCACCATATCCGGAAAGCGGCATTGTTACAAACTTGCCGGAAACAGCATCGTCTGATTCCGCCCCAAATGATGGGGTGAGGTTGACTTTGCTCAATCCAATGGAGACTGCTCCTTTTTCGGTGGTGACGGATTGAATCAAGCTATCATACCGCTGTTGGGTTTCGGTATAATAATCTGTTTCAAAATAGGGTGTAAAATCTACAGGCTTTAGCAATAGGAACAGAATGACCAAAACTGCCAAAGCAAGATAAGCTAGGATCTTAATGATTTTTCGGAGCATGATTGGAATAAACAAACAGAGCCGCCTTCAATTGGCGGCTCTGGATAAGTTGGGGAATAATTTCAATAAGGATATGGGGTGCCTTGCAACAGCCAGGTTTTGGACCAGGCACTGTTTTTTGGATCTGGTGCGGCAAAAGGGGTTTGCTCCAGGTCTTCAATGGCAGCATTTGCATTGGCAGTGTTGAGCAGGATTTCATCCCGCATGTAATAAAAGCGAAGTGGAATGGCTTGGCGCTTCGCATAGGGTCCGGTTGTCAATTGAGGAAGTCCGGTGCGTCGATAATCGAACCAAGCTTCTGATGCAGCAGTCCAACTGGAGATCCATTTTTGTTCGATCAACTGAGCCAAGGTGCCATTGTATTTTCCTCCTCCTTTGATATAAGCATCGTAAGCATCACTTATTTTCCAGGATTCGAAAGAAGTCTTGATGGCAGCCTCGTAGTGCATTTTCTGGTCACCGACCGCCCAGCCTTTCAATGCAGCTTCGGCCAAAATAAAGTGTACCTCCGATGCGGTCATCAAGCGGGACTGAAGCAAGGCTCCGGCAGCATCTTTATACATTGGATTTAGCTGGGAGCAATGTGGGTTAAAGGTGCCTTGTGCAAGGTCTGGGTTTAGATTATAGGCGCCGCCGGCAGGTGAGGATGGAGGAAGCCCGATGTAGTCTGAAGCCAGGTTCAGTTCCTCACCCCAGTTGGTCTCATAGTCATCGGCTATGTTTTGTGCCACATGGCGAACGCCATCGATGATCTCATCCCTGTCATCAGCCCAGGTTGACTCCACTACCAAAGGCGTTTGGATCCGCTCTGCATAGACCGCGATTCGGGGATCCCCCAGACGTTTCAGCGCATCAATCAAAGTTGAGCAGACCTTGATCCTTAAATAATTACCGGAGGTGCTTTTATCATAGACTGTATTGCTTGGCCAAGAATCTGCCGGAGAAGCTCCGATATAACTCATTCGGGCATCATCCGAAGAAGATAGAATGAGCGGATATTGGCTAGGATTTCCAACAATTTTTTCAATGCCGGCCTTCGATAAGGCTGCTTCTTTGTTGGATATTCTCATCAGATAGCGCAGGGAAAGTGAGTTTGCAAATTTTCTCCATTTCAAAATGTCGCCTTGGTAATAGACATCTTGGGTGGCAGGAATTGCCCCTCCGGTTCCAGCTTCGCTTGCAAGAAGTTGGTTTGCAGTTTCCAAATCCGCCAAAATTCCCATGTAAATGTCTCTTTGTGAATCGTAAAGCGGTTTAAGGTTATCTTCTCCTCCTTGTTCGCCTTTCAGTGCTTGGGAAAATGGTGCATCCCCCCAAAGGTCAGCGACCAAACCAAAGAGATTGGATTTTAGAATCAGTCCCAAAGCTTTGTGATGAGGAAGGTTGAGTTCTTCAGCCTTTTTTAGAAGTTCATCATTAGTTCTCAAGGCTTCGTAGAAAGGAGCCCAACTCTGTCCCTGTGCTCCCCAATCGTAATCGTTGTGTCCACTGGACCAACCGTCTTTTTGGGTATGCTGCATGACACCGGCAAGATCTCCAAAGCCCAGATTTAATACATTTTGTCCCAACTGGGTTTGGACAGTGGCCAAAAGGAGATTAGGGTGTCCACTGGCAGGATCAACTCCGTTAGGGTTAATGTTGAGCTCTTCCAGGTTCATGCAGGAAAACACCAGCATGGAGACCAGCAGAAAGATGCTTAGATTTTTATATTTCAAAGTTTTCATCGATATCAGGTTTTGAGTTAGAAGGATACATCAAGTTTGAAACCGACCGGGATCACCCATGGATCCACATTGTATCGTTCGATCCCTTGTTTGAACTGGGTACCTCGGTTGCCTTTGGAAGCCTCAGCCTGGAATGCGCGCTCTGGGTCAATTCCAAACCCGGAATCTTTGGTCCATAGCATGATGTTTCGGCTATAAATGGCGAGGTTAGCACCCTGAATTCCGATTTTCTGTGCAACGTTTCTGGGAAGTCTGTATCCAAGTGAAATTTCCCTAAGCTTGATAAAATCAGCATCAAACATAGCAGGAGTACCAAATTCCCAAGGAAAACTTACCACGTATGGGAGGAAGGTCGTGCCTGGTCCGCCGAGATTTTCCCTGATCAAAACAAAATTCCCTTCTTCGTCATGGTATCCTACCACCCCTGGTGCAAAAGTGCCATCATACACCGTGGTCCCGCTAAATCCTTCAGGAAAGCCGCCATATGCAGGAGTAGGTCCGCCCACAGGACGTAAATCTTCAGAAAACAACAGTTTGTCCGCATTGGCAATCACCCAAGCTCTGAGATCTTCGCCTGGACCTAGGCCATTTGGATTGATCAGATTATCCAGCCAGGATTGGGTGGATGCGCTTTCTGAGAAGTATCGGAAGGTCTGGGACATATACTGTCCACCACTTCTCCAGTCGAAAGTCATGTTCAGTGACCAGTTCTTAAAGGAGAGACTGGATTGCATACCCATCAAAAAGTCAGGGTTGTAATTTCCGACCTTTACCGGTTTGGTGGTGGGAAGCCATTCAGCATCCAAACCCTGACCGATTATCGGATATCCGAAATAAGGAGAGTTTTTGTCAGTTACCCGTAGCTTTTGGAAAGAGTAAATATTTCCTACCAGCCCGTCTTCACCGGTTTCTTCGTTGGCTACATAGCCATAGGAATAGCTCTTGTTGTCGCTCCAAAATTCAATCACATCAACTCCTTCGGCAAGTTCCCTGATATAAGTTCGGTTTCTTGAGAAGTTCATGTTGATATCCCAGGTCCAATTGGCCTTTCTGATAGGAGTCAAACCCAAAACCACCTCAATCCCTTTGCTTTCCAAAAGTCCTGCGTTGATATTGATATTGTTGAACCCTGAAGAAGCAGGCAGCGGGATGTTTGGAAGGATTTGATTTCTGTTTTCCATGAAATAATAGGTGCCTTCCAATCTAATTCGGCTGTCAAACAGCCCCATATCAAAACCTACTTCATAGGAGGTAGCTTTTTCAGGATTCAGATCCGGAGCCAGGATTGTTCCGGATTTACCCATTCGGATTGCGCTTCCCCATTGACCATAGTTGTTGTAGGTTGGATAGAGATTGTATGGGCTGGTGTCATTTCCTACCTGTGCATAGCCTCCTCTGACCTTCAATTGTGATATTTTTTCAGTCATTGAAAACGCATCATTCAACATCATGCTCAAGGAAGCAGAAGGGTAGAAGTAGGAGTGGTTTTGTATAGGCAGCGTGCTTGACCAGTCATTTCTTGCAGTTATGTCAAGATACAACCAGTCCTTCCAGCCGATATTTGCCATGGAATAGATGCTGTAAATTCCTCTTTGAGCCCAGGAAGAGGCATAATCCAGTGACGCATTGGCAATGTTGGAGACTGAGAATACGTTTGGAACAACCAGTCCTGCCCCTGCTTTGGAGGAGTTGGAGAGGAAGGTGTTTTTAGCATAAAGTGAGTTGCCACCAGCGGAAATGCTCAGATTCAATTTGTCCCATACTTTAGAGTAGGTCGCCAGGAAATCAATGTTTCGTTCCGAGGAGGTAATGTTGGCAAGACCGTAAGCTCCGTTGTTTGGTTCTTTGGTGTATCCCAAAGGGATTTTAGTTTCTCGTCGCTCGTCATATTGGTCGAGCAGGTATCTGCCTCTGATTTTGAAAGATTCGGAGATTTCCCATTCAGCCATGATATTGCCATAAATACGGTTTCTTTCGAAGCTGTTTTTTACCTCATGGGCTAAGAAATATGGATTTTCATGGTTTGGAGAAACCCGAAGTGCCTGAAGTCCTTCCTGTCCAGGAATCCAATAGTCTTCCAATTGACGGATGTCGATTTCTTGGGGATTGGAATAGGCCCACTGAAGCGGGTTGGTGCCCCTGTTACTGGAAGGACGGTTGTTAGACCAGCTTCGGTTAAAGTTTACACTGGTGCTAATCGTAAGATTCTTCACCGGACTTGTGGAAGCGGCAGAAGAGAAGTTGTTTTTGAAAAGATCAGAACCCGGGATTATTCCCTGGTGAGTCATATTGGTCAAATTGAGTCGGTAATCCAAGGTTTCAGTACTGTTGGACGCCGAAATACCATTGGTAGTGGTGATACCGGTATTCACGAAGTTCTGCACATTGTTGGGATTGGAAACCAATTCCGTCGGAACAGGGAATCCATTGGCATCAAGGGGAGCATTCCATTGTTGTGCGAAATACCCCTTGTCCAGTTCAGGTCCTGCACCTGCCCCGTCACCTGCATTCACTGGAGGAAGTACACCGCCTCCCACATCTTCAGGCCTAAAGGAAAAGTATCCTGAGGCAAAACTCTTTTGGACATTAAGGAATTGGTAGGGAATGTCCAAAACGGTATTGGAGACCAAGTTGACTTGCATTTTTTGGTTTTTCTTGGCCTTTTTGGTAGTAATCAAAACGACGCCGTTACCGGCACGGGTACCATAAAGTGCTGCTGCACTTGGGCCTTTGAGGATGGTCACATTTTCGATGTCATCCGGGTTGAGGTCACTGATGGCATTGCCGTAATCCACAATATTGTCGGCCCCGAATCGTCCAAGGTTGTTAAGGGAGTTTGACATTGGGACACCGTCTACAACAAAAAGCGGTTGATTGTCAGTATTCAAGGAGGTCGCGCCACGAATTACCATGGATACCGAAGATCCTGTACCTCCAGTGGAATTGATGGTCGCTCCGGCAACTTTACCTGCAAGGGAATTTAGGACGTTTTCCTGCGCTACTCGGGTCAGGTCTTCACCTTGCACCTTGCCTACGGAATATCCCAGGGATCTTTCTTCACGCTGAATGCCCAGGGCAGTTACCACCACTTCTTCCAGACCGGTGGAGGTCTCTTTCATGGAAGTATTGATTGTGGTTTGGTTACCGACCGGTATTTCCTTGGAGTCAAATCCGATAAAGGAAAATACCAGGATTGCTTCCTGATTAGGCACCTCAATGGTAAAATCCCCATTGATGTCTGTCACCGTTCCGGTTTGAGTTCCTTTAATGAGGACGTTTACTCCTGGAAGAGGGTAGGTGTCCGTCTCACTTGAAACTTTCCCTGAAATCTTTATCGGTGATTGGGCCATGGCAGCCGGTAAATAAGCGAGCCAACAACAAAATATCAGGATTATATAAGCTAATCCTACGGGTGAGGATAGCTTTGTTTTGGGAATATTGATCATAGATTTTGGGTTGAAGATTTTGTAAAACCAGAATTTGTCATGCCTTACTCAACCAGTGTGAAGGTCAATACCAGTGCATGTGTATTTAGTGGTACATGATTGGGTGATGCAGCCATAAACATGACCACCCTCATGGTTTTGTCTGTGATGTCCTGTAGAATCACTTTGCGCTGAAAATCCATGAAGCCTAAAAACTCCTTGCCTGAAAAATCAAGTGTGCTTACTCCGGGATAAGTTATTTTTCCTCCGGGACCATATACAGAAGGCACTTCGAAATCTTGTTTTTCTACATAGGTAAAAGTGGCATTTGCTTCTGGGGTGAATTTTCCGGTGCAAAGTCCGAAGGATTTTCCACCTTGATTTACAACTCCAGCTCCTCCAGTGGTGATCATTTGGTATACCAAACCGCTGAATGCAGCTTTATCCTCCTTCACGTCGTGTGAGTATTTTCCGTCATAGTGGAATGTGTAAGTGTCGGAGTAGACTTCACCCATTCCCAAAAACAAATCAAAGGCTCCTGTAGGCAATTCTGCCGGAGCCCCTTTTGCAACTGTAAAGGTTTGGTCAGCATTGGCAAGCCGGTCATTTTTGCTGTGTGCGGCTGTCAGTTTCCATGTTTTACCGTCCGTGTCCGTTGCGCCCCCAGTCAAAAGAACATAAGGCGTGATGGCAACTGCAATTTGGGATTCGGTAGTGACTGTTCCGGTGCCTCCGGTGACTGAAAGTGTTACTTTGTAGTACCCGCCTTCTTTGTAAGCGTGTGCGGGGTTAGGCTCTGTGCTGGTTTGTCCATCCCCAAAATCCCATAAATAGGTTTTTGCGTTGGTAGCAAGTGCTGTAAAAGCAACATTTTTTTCCACTATACTAAAATGTATAATAGCCGAGGTCGGGAGGGGATCTTCTTCCTCCTCTTTACAGGAAAAGAGGAATAGGTTAGCCATTACATAGAGTAATGTAAGAAGTAAGTTTTTTTTCATTTGTTCATAGAGTGGTTATGGTGGAGTTATTGAGTGAAATGAAAGTGGTATTTTATTTGTTAAGTTATAAGTATTACATAGAAGGCAAAACATTTAAGTAAGAAAGTCATCATAATATTTTTTATTTAAAAATATATTGAGGTTCGGTAGTCCTTTTTATTTTTTCGAAGGTATAATAGTATTTGGATGCTCTTAATTTTAGAGAAATCATCGTTTTTTATTCCAATGAACAAAAAACAGAGAAATAAGGAAAGTATTTAGCCTTATAAAAATATTATTAGGTCGTCTTGATATCGACTTTCATTTTTGTAAAAATGCAATAGAATTAGGATTCTATGGGAGATTTTGGTGTTAGTGTTTTGTTAAATACCATGTGGAAAAAATAATTATGTTTTTTACTGAAATAGCTTTAAAAAGCTCTGTGTTTTTTTTGTGATAAAACCTGCCAGGTTGCTATTTCCTTAAAGGTAAAAAATACAATTATCCTAGATTGAATTGTTGACAGAAAGAAAGGTTTTTGTTTCTCCTCAGGTATTGGCTGGATGCCGGAACATAAATAAACCTTTCGAAAAAGAAGGTTCGACTGAATGTGTTTTTGAAAGGGGATTGAATGCATCTGTTTTATAGACTAAGCGATGATAGTCCATTTTAGAAAAAACGATTCGTGGAGTAGGTGCATTCACCTGATTTGAATGAGATATGAGTAAAACCAAAAAAGGAAGCTTTCGCCTCCTTTTTTGGTTTTAAACCGAAAATGATTGAACTGAAAATTAGGCAGTCCGAATTGCTTCCACCGGATCCATTCTCGCGGCTAGAGTTGCCGGTACAATTCCCGCGACAACACCGATGATGGATGAAACGCCCAATCCGAGAATGACATTTTTAAAGGAGAGAATCAGCTCCAGGCTTCCCATTGGAATAAAGCTTAAGAAATAAACCAACAGGATTCCGGTGCCTCCACCGATCAAGCTCAAGCAAATGGCTTCGAATAAGAATTGGAAGAGGATAAAGTAATTTTTAGCTCCTAATGATTTTTGGATTCCGATTATCCCTGTTCGCTCACGCACCGATACAAACATGATATTGGCAATGCCAAATCCTCCAACAAGAATGGAGAATCCTCCGATCACCCATCCTGCTACAGAAATTACATCAAAGATTGACCCGATTGCATTTTGGATAAACTCAGTTTTATTGAGAGCAAAGTCATTTTCTTCAGTTGGCTTCAGGCCTCTTTTGGCTCTCATCAAACCGGTAAGTTCGTTTTCCAAGGCCACCAAGCCGATATCAGACTCCAGTCCCTTAGCGGCAATGGTTGGTTCAAGACCGTTTCTTCCGGTGTAATACATTTTATTAAATGCACCGTAGGGAATCAGACAAGCTTCGTCTTTGGAAGGAAGGTCTAGAAAACCCTCACCTTCCTCTTCAAAAATCCCGATGATAGTGAATTTCATTCCTTTGATCTTGACTTCTTTTCCGATAGGAGGTTGGTTGGGATAAAGGGTGTTTGCGATCTTTTTTCCCAAAATGGCAAGATTCCTGGAAGCGTTGATTTCAGATTCTGAAAAATATCGTCCTTCCTCAAGTGCCACTTCATAGACATCCTGGTAAGTATAGGCTACTCCTGTCAGGGACATTCCTTCAAAAGCGTTGCTTCCGGCCTGAATGGTTGCGTTGGATGATGCCGAAATGGTAACCCCTTCAGCATTTTTGAGTCTTTGCTCGATGAACTTATATTCAGAAAAAGTCCCCGGAGGCCTCCTGAAATACTTCCACCATGGATAATCCTGGGGACCGCTTGCAAATGGAAACCGGTCCACCCGCATAACATTGGTGCCCAAAAAGGCGAATGATGATTTAATTTTTCCCTCCAATGAATCCACCAGCGTGAATACCGCAATAATGGCGAAAATACCCACTGTAACGCCCAAAAGGGACAATATGGTGCGGGTCAAATTGGATTTTAGTGCCGTAATGGCGAAGCGGAAACTTTCCCAGGTCAGTTGGAAAAACAGCATGCTTATAACAGTTGGTTAAAACAATTTGTTAAGTTAGCTGAAATTGGGCATTATTGTTATTAACTTTGCATTTTTTAAAGCAAATCACAGAGTTACAATATCGAGTAAGATTCCTAAAGCTCCAATATGAAATTATCAGACTTCAAATTTGACGTCCCCAAGAAACTAATTTCCCTTTATCCTACCGAAAACCGAGACGACGCCCGCCTTATGGTGGTTAATCGGAAAACAGGCCTGATCGAACACCGGATTTTCAAAGACATTCTGGAATATTTCGAGGAAGGTGATGTATTCGTAACCAACGATACCAAAGTTTTCCCGGCAAGATTGTATGGAAACAAGGAAAAAACAGGTGCCAAAATTGAAGTTTTCCTGTTGAGAGAACTCAACCCGGAATTGAGACTTTGGGACGTGCTTGTGGATCCTGCCAGAAAGATCCGGGTGGGAAACAAACTTTACTTTGGTGACAGTGACCTGGTAGCTGAAGTAATAGACAATACTACTTCCAGAGGACGTACGATTCGATTCCTTTTTGACGGAAATCAGGAAGAATTTGAAAAGACCATCGATACTTTGGGCGAAACTCCGCTTTTGAAGGAAATCATCGAGCGTAAAATCGAACCCGAAGACAGAGAAAGATATCAGACCGTTTTTGCAAAAAATGTGGGCGCGGTAGCCGCACCAACAGCAGGTCTTCACTTTACTCCTCAATTGCTGAAAAGACTTGAGCTGAAAGGAGTAGAAGTAGCTCCAATCACACTTCACGTGGGATTGGGTACTTTCCGTCAGGTGGATGTGGAAGATTTGACCAAACACAAGATGGACTCAGAAAATTATAACATTCCTGAGAAAACAGTTCAGTTGGTCAATGAAGCACTAGATCACAAGAAGCGCGTAGTCGCAGTGGGTACCACTTCTTTGAAGACCATTGAATCCTCCGTAACCGCAGGCGGAAGGCTAAAAGCCAGCAGCGGTTGGACGGATAAATTCATTATTCCACCTTACGATTTCAAAATTGCAAACTCACTGATCACCAATTTCCATTTGCCTGAATCGACCCTGTTGATGACAGCAGCGGCTTTTGGGGGGTATGATTTGATCATGAAAGCTTATAAAGAAGCCATTAAAGAGAAGTATCGCTTCTTCTCCTACGGAGACGCGATGTTGATCCTCTAAATTTTAAGCCCCGGACGTCCGGGGCTTTTTTTATACCTTCATGGTACCAATTTCCCCGAAGAAGTAATTTTAGGCCTTCAGGAAAGGAGTTGAATCAAATTTTATTTCATGAGAAAAGCTGCAATAGTCGTGGCAGGAGGAAAAGGAACCCGGATGGGTGGTCTTGTTTCCAAGCAATATTTACCGATAGGAGGAAAGCCCGTTTTGATGCACACCCTCGAGGTTTTTGTTAATGCCGAACCGGAAGTTTTTTTGATTCTAGTATTGCCTGAGGCAGATTTTTCAATTTGGAATGAGCTATGCCAAGCGCATAATTTTTCTCTTTCTCACCAAGTCGTTTCAGGAGGAAATTCCAGATTTCAATCAGTAAAAAAAGGCTTGAATGCACTTCCCTTTGAAAAAGGTTTGGTAGCGATTCATGATGGAGTGAGGCCTTTTGTGAAATTGGAAGTGATCCGGGAAAGTTTCGATCAGGCCCAAAAGTCAGGAAGTGCTATAGCTGTGGTGCCTTTGAAAGATTCGATCCGCAAAGTCTCAAAAGAGGGGAAAAGTGAATTTCAGGAAAGACAATACTTCCGGTTGGTCCAGACTCCCCAGACATTTCAGATAGAGAAAATCAAAAAAGCATTTCAGGTCGAAGAATTGCCTCAATTTACGGATGATGCCACGGTCTATGAAAATCAAGGCTGGCAGGTGACCTTGATCCCAGGAAATCCTGAAAACATAAAAATCACCACTCCGGAGGACATTGAATACGCGGAATTCCTCCTTTCCCGATAAAAAGGCGAGTCGGTGAAATTTTCCCCTACAAATTCGCCGACGTTTTTACTGACTTTACCGACTTTTCATAAAGACCTGCCTATTGCGTATTCTGCAGAATTAGCAGCTGGTGTACTTTTGACCATCAACTTTAACGCATTTAGCCATGAATAACTTTAAAAAATCAAACAACGACGGAAACATCGCCTTTGGGTTTATCATACTCGGGATTGGTATTGTCCTTTTGCTGAAAAGAATCGGGATCTTCATTCCTGGTTGGGTACTTTCCTGGCCAATGATTTTGATCGTTATCGGGACTTTCGCAGTAATCAAGCATGAATTCAAAAGCTTTTTTGGCTTTGTCATGCTCTTTTTCGGTACCTATTTTCTGTTGAGAAATGAATTCGACTTTGAATTCGGAATCGGGCAATACATTTGGCCATTGGGTCTGATTGCCTTGGGTATTTACCTGATTACTCAACGAAACAGAGAAAACCGGGTCATTGAAGAAATCCGAAACTCTTGGCAAACCAATAAATCGGCAGGCACTTTTAAATCTTCTTTCGTAGAAGACGCAAAAGTGGTAGGTGATGATGCCGGAACCTCCTCCTTCAATTCCTCACAGACTACCGGAGACTCAGGTTTTACCCGCACTACAGGAACGTCCTTTGCAGATCGTGTGAACATTGATGCGGTATTCAGCGGGGTAAACCGGAAATTGATGTCCAAGAATTTTCAAGGCGGTAAAATCACTGCAGCCTTCGGAGGAGTTGATTTGGACTTGACTCAGACGGATTTCAGCGGGGTAGTGACTATTCAGATTGATATCATCTTTGGTGGCGTGAAAATGATCGTTCCTCCACACTGGGATATCCGTACTGAAGTGAGCAATATCGCTGCAGGAATTGAGGATAAAAGATACTTCCGTGACGGTGGAGTTGATACCAGCAAAGTCGTGATTCTCAAAGGCACGATTCTCTTCGGAGGTTTGGAAATCAAATCTTATTAACGACATTCAAACCAACTAAAAACCACTACTACATTGCTTTTTAACGCTTTTTCCAATTCTAATCTAGGAAAATGGATCATCCCCGGAGCCGGACTTGTCTGGTTTCTGGGATGTTTTCTTTTGCAGATCCAGTATGGTTTGAGTGTTGAAATCGCCACAGTGGACAGTCTGGTGTTTGGGCTTATGCTGATTGCGGGACTTTCTGTCATCCAAAGCATGTTCAGATATTTTCTCCCTAAGAAGGAAAATCTGGGGCAGATTTTGGGTGTACCGCTGATGCTTAGCATTCTCGGCGCAGTTGGGCACCAATTCCTGATGATTTGGTGGTTTTCGGAGGAAGTTCAGTATTTGGAATTTTTGAGAAAAACCCTTTACCTAAGGCTCGCTGTCTTGGCTGGTGCAGAGATTCTGGGTGCGATGATGGCTTTGCTTGCTTCCAAACTGGAGGACCAGGAGCAGCTCAACAGGCGAGAATCCCAGATGCTTCAGTTATCCAAAGACGCTGAATTGGCACAGCTTCGTCAGCAATTGCAGCCTCACTTTCTTTTCAACAGTCTGAATTCTATCAATGCCCTAGTCGTCTCCCAGCCACAGAAGGCGAGAGAAATGGTTTTGCAGCTTTCTGAATTTTTGAGAGGGACTATTCGAAAAGACTCCCAAAGCTGGATTTCCTTAGAAGAGGAACTTAATTACCTGAAAATGTACCTCGACATTGAGCGGGTGAGATTTGGTCATCGGCTCGAGGTGGAATTTTTGGTTGAAAAGGAATCAAATGCGATCAAATTGCCACAACTTTTGATTCAGCCTTTGGTCGAAAACGCGATCAAACACGGATTGTATGGCGTGACCGGAGAGGTGAAAATTGAGATTTCCGGAAAAAAGGATGGGAACTATTTTATTTTGGAAGTGAAAAACCCCTTTGATCCGGAATCAACGGCTCCTGAAGGAACCGGATTTGGGCTGAGTTCAGTGGAGCGAAGGTTATTTCTATTATTTGGTAGAACCGATTTGCTGGAATCCGGTCCACAAGGTGAATATTTCAAAGTCAGATTAAAAATCCCCCAATTTCAATGATTCGTACGATTATCATCGATGATGAGCCGCTGGCGGCAGGCATAGTTCAGGAGTTTTTGGCCGATTTCAGCCAATTCCAGGTGATGGAGGTTTGTCAGGACGGCTTTCAAGGGTTGAAAGCTATCCAGCATCATAAACCTGACTTAATTTTCCTGGATGTGCAGATGCCCAAAATTACGGGTTTTGAAATGTTGGAGTTGTTGGATGAACCTCCGGCAGTAATATTCACCACGGCTTTTGACCAATATGCCCTCAAGGCTTTTGATGCCAAAGCTCTGGATTATCTTTTGAAACCCTTTTCTCAAGCGAGGTTTAAGCAGGCCATAGATCGGTTCTTAGAAAACAGGTTAAAAGATCACAATGAAGAAAAGCCGGAGCCGGATTTGAATCATTTAGCTGAAAAAAGCAACCGGTTGGTCGTACGCGTTAAAAATGACATTAAAATCATTCCGGTCCAGGAGGTTAATTTCTTTGAAGCTGAGGACGATTATGTGACGATCCATACTTCTGCCGGGAAATTCCTCAAGAAAATGACGATGAAGACTTTGGAGGAAAGTTTGGATGCAGGGAAGTTTGCGCGTGTGCACCGGTCATACATCATAAATCTAAACGGAATTACGGGCATCGAACCCTATGAGCGTGACACTTACTTGGTCAAACTCAGAGGCGGAGAAAAGATTCCCGTTAGCAAAACGGGATATGCTCGGCTACGACAGGTTTTGGGTCTTTAGGTTTGGGCAACTCTCCAAGGGTTCAAAACCCTTGGAGAGTTAAAAAAAAAGCCCTGCAATATGCAAGGCTTTCATTTTAGTATTCGTCCTCGTTGAAGAAGAAATCATCCTTGGTAGGATAATCAGGCCAGATCTCTTCGATGGTTTCATAAGGCTCGCCGTCATCTTCGAGTTCTTGGAGATTTTCCACTACTTCCAGTGGAGCGCCGGATCGGATAGCATAGTCAATAAGCTCATCCTTGGTCGCTGGCCAGGGTGCATCCTCAAGATAGGAAGCTAGTTCAAGTGTCCAGTACATAGTGTTTATTTTAAAAGGAATTCCGGAATTTTAAAGGTGCAAGATTAGTGATTTTTTGGATAAGTTGTTTGAACTCATATCCGAGGAGAAAGTTGCTTCAAAATATAGTTTTTTACGTCTAATTTCCGCTTTAGGCCTGACAACTTTTTTCTCATCATCATTTCGAAATCGGGAGTCTGTACCCGGAAATTGTCCGAATTGTTTTGCATAGTGTCCAGTTCGCTTTGGTCCCTGTGAAGTAAGTCCTTGAGAATAGCGGACTTAATCTGATTTTGCTCCTGCACGGACATGGTTCCAAAATCAGGATATTTTCCCTGAGCAAGTTTTTCAAGAAAAGCTTTTTCAAAAATTATATCCATGAAAAACTGGTAAGATCTCGCAGGAAGGTTTGCTTCTTTCGGTTTATGAGCCGGAAGTTTTTTCCATTCTTCCTGGATAGCCTTTGCACGCGTGGTAATCGCATAGGCGGTAGGCTGATGGGCCATTTTTTTCAGCTCTTCGACCATTGTCTCAATTTTCCTCAGCACTTCACGCGGGTGCATGCTAGGACCTGGATTGAGGGTACGCTTGTATCGGGAGAAAATCCGGTTGTTCAGCTTGGAAAACTCATCCCAAAGTGGCTGGCGCTTTTCGGCAGGAACTTTTCCGGCTTCTTTCCATTCTTTCTGGATTCGTTTGCTGATTTCAAAAGCCATTTTGGCATCGGGAAGATCGTGTGCTTCTCTTGCCTGGATGACCAAAGCCTCATAGACTTTGATGTTTTCCTCGGCCTGCAGCGCAAGACCTTCGAAGAAATGTCTTCTGTTTTCGAAGAAGGTCTGAATCGAATCGTTGAATTCCTGCTCAATTTCCTCGTGAATCTCTTTTTCTACTGGACCGGTTTTGATCCAGCGCATTTTGAGTTCTTTGAAAAATTCGGCCGTATTTTTCCAGTCGGTATCATTTTTCATGGCTTCCGCTTCCTGGATCAGAGTTTTTTTCACCTCCAGATTTTTGGACCGGTTGGCCTGAATAATTTCGTTTAAAATAGCCTCTTGTTCATTGAGTTCTTCGATCAAGGGGATGAAATCTCCCAGGGCATCAGATTGCAGGAGGGAATCGCGCAAATGAATCAGTTTCATCAAGAAAGAGCCCTTGTTTTGGTTTTCTTGAATGTCAGATTTTAACTTCGCTACTTTCTCTTTGATTTGGTTAAATCGGGCTTCAAAATAGCTGATTGTGGAGGCTTCGTCTTCCTTAACTTCGCCTATTTCTCTGTCATTCCGTCCTAAAAAACCCTTCAAAAAGACTTTGTTGTCCTTGATATATCCATACGGATGCTCCATTTCACTGCAATAGGTTATAGGTGGTCGTTTTCAATTTTTTGCAAAATAATCATTTAGAGCTCACTTATCCTAAGAAAGGTATATTTTTGCCATCTTGCTCCAATCACTTACCAAACGATTAAAATACTAGTATGAGTGCAGAAAAAATCATCTTTTCCATGGCCGGGGTTTCAAAGATTTACCCCCCTCAAAAGAAAGTTCTCAAAGATATTTACCTCTCATTTTTTTATGGGGCAAAAATCGGCGTTTTAGGTCTAAACGGTTCTGGAAAGTCATCCTTGCTTCGGATCATTGCCGGCATGGACAAGGAGTTTTTGGGCGAAGTGGTCTGGTCTCCGGGTTACACGGTCGGAATGCTGGAACAGGAACCCAAACTTGATCCCACTAAAACTGTCAAAGAAGTCGTGGAGGAAGCTGTGGCTTCTACCGTGAATCTTTTGAAAGAATTTGAGGAAATCAACGAGAAATTCATGGATCCCGCGCTGATGGATGATCCGGATGCGATGGACAAATTGATTACCCGTCAGGGTGAGGTTCAGGAGAAGCTTGACGCGGTAAATGCCTGGGAACTGGATGTGATGCTGGACAAAGCCATGGATGCGTTACGACTGCCTCCCAGCGATGCCAATGTGGCCAATCTTTCCGGTGGTGAAAAGCGACGGGTTGCACTTTGCCGACTCCTCCTTCAGGAACCGGACGTCTTGTTGCTTGATGAACCGACCAACCACTTGGATGCTGAATCGGTGCTATGGCTGGAGCAACACCTTCAAAACTACAAAGGGACAGTCATTGCAGTGACCCACGATAGATACTTTTTGGACAATGTTGCCGGTTGG
>DATIAI010000206.1:0-2289 GCA_035458065.1 Algoriphagus sp.
ATGGACATAAATATGAGTATCAGGTTGCGTTCGCATTTGATGCAGTTTCTTGGAAATGAATATGCTCATAGAGGTTGGATCATGCAATTGCACATTGGTGCTCAGCGGCAGACTAGTACCCGCCTTAGAACTTTAGCCGGATCTGCGGGAGGTTTTGCCAGCATCGGTAAGGCTTGTGACATCAAGTCGTTAGCGCTTTTTCTTGACAGTCTGGAAAAAAAGGGTCTGCTGCCTGAGACGATTCTTTATACCCTAAATCCTGCTGATAATGCTGCATTGGCAAGTTTGACGGGGTCATTTACCGAAGATGGTGTAGAGGGAAAGATCCAGTTCGGTCCCGCCTGGTGGTATAATGATCACTATGCAGGAATCAGAAAGCACCTGAATGACATTTCTTCCAATGGCCTCTTGGGGACCTTTATTGGGATGACCACCGACTCCAGAAGCATTCTTTCGCTTTCAAGACATGAATATTTCAGAAGGATTCTTTGTGATCAAATAGGAGGATGGGTGGAAGAAGGAAAGTTTCCAAATGATCAGGCTTTGCTCACCAAACTGATCTCCGATATATCCTACAATAACATTAAAAATAGAGTCCAAAACAGAAAAGTGATATGTCAATCTTAGCAAATAGTAAGAAGATAGCAGTGGTAACTGGCGCAGGAGGAACACTCTGTTCAGCGATGGCTTTGGCTCTTGCAGAAAGTGGAATCGCTGTCGCATTGTTGGGAAGGGATTTGGGGAAACTGGAAGTCGTCAGGGAGAAAATTATTCTAAACGGCGGCTATGCAATTTCCATCAGTACAGATGTTACCAGTGAAAAAGAAGTAGGTGTTGCCAATGATTTAATCCTAGAATCCATGGGTAGTCCAACTATTCTGATCAATGGAGCAGGAGGGAATCAGGCTGCAGCGGTGACGGATTTTACGACTTATCAAGATGAAGAATTGAATGAAGCTAGCGAAGGAAACAGGGGCTTTTTAAACCTTGACATGGGCGCATTTCAGTCTGTCCTGCAGAGCAATACCATGGGAACTGTAATCCCATGTCAGATTTTCGGAAAGGAAATGGCCAAGAACGGTGGAGGTACAATCATCAACATCGCATCGATGAACAGTTTTCGTCCATTGTCACGCGTAGGTGCTTATGGAATGGCTAAGGCTGGAATTGCCAATTTTACCCAGTGGCTGGCGTCCTATTTGGCTCCTGCAAATATTCGTGTGAATGCCATTGCGCCGGGATTTTTTGTCAATGACAGAAGCAGGAAAATCCTGTTTACTGAAGATGGTTCCTATTCTGACAGAGGGAATAGCATCTTAAGACAGACGCCTCTGAAACGATTCGGTGATGCAGCTGAGCTTATCGGTTGTATGAACTGGCTGATCAGTGAGGAAAATGCCGGTTTTGTGACCGGTACAGTAATTCCAGTTGATGGGGGATTTTTAGCTAACTCAGGAATATGAAGACTTTATTAAAATATATCGGGGCTGTTTTGGTTTTCACTTTAAGTGGATCTGTGAAAGCTCAGGAAGGATTTCCTTTGATTGGAAAAGTCAAGCCTAGAAATGCCAATGAAATCACAGCCTCCAATTGGCTGATTGGTTGTGAAACCTTAGATCGTGACTTCACTGATTATGATGAATACAAATCTTATCTGAATCCACTGGGTATAAAGAGACTGAGACTTCAGGCTGGTTGGGCAAAAACCGAAAAAGTGAAGGGTGAATACGATTGGGCCTGGCTTGATCACATTGTAGATGATGCAACAGCCCAAGGTTTGGAACCCTGGCTCCAGTTTTCTTATGGAAATAGTATCTATGAAGGCGGGGGAGGAATAAACCTGGCTGCCGGTGTTCCGCATTCTGAAGAAGCATTGCAAGCCTGGGATAAATGGGTGGAGGCCTTGGTGAACAGGTACAAGGATAAAGTAGTCAATTGGGAAATCTGGAATGAACCGAATTTCGGTGACAATCTGGAAAATACTGCCGAGAAAGCTGCTGCGCTCAACAGCAGAACGGTTAAGATTGTCAAACGAATTCAGCCTGAGGCAATGGTCTCAGGGCTGGCGTTGGGACATATCGACATGGATTATGCCGATCGGTTTTTTAAGGCATTGCATGAGGCTGGAACTCTTTCGCTTTTTCATAATATGACCTATCACGATTATGTCTATAATCCTGATGAGCATTATCCAAAAGTAATGAGGCTCAAAGAGACTCTGGAAAAATACAACACTGAAATTGGGTTGAGACAGGGTGAAAATGGGGCGCCATCTTCAGGAGGTTTTGG
>DATIAI010000207.1:0-2018 GCA_035458065.1 Algoriphagus sp.
TTTTTGCGACCTCTGACGAAATATATCCAATGAGATGATTTTAATCATGAATTTCGTTCAGTAGGCTTACTTACTTTAATGTATCAAATCCAATAATTATTTGTAAAAAACCTAAACAATGAAGAAAAGTAATTTTTCAAGGCTTTTGCTTGCGTTTGCGGGCAGCCTTGCCCTCTGGAGTTGTTATCCCGATGGACTGGAGTATTACGAGGACACAGATGTCATTTTCACTCAGTATGATGTTGATTTTGATTTTGGAGCTAGACAAACCTATGCCTTGCCCGATAAAATTGTTGTTGACGTAGAAATTGATAACGGTGACACCTCTTTTGTTTACATGAAAGATATCTACGCCACACCGATCCTTCAGGCCATAGAGAATAACATGACGAATTATGGTTGGACAAAGGTGGCAATTAGTGCAAGACCAGATATGCTCCTAACGCCTGCAGCCATGAAAAACACCACTGTATTCTACAGCTATTGGTATGATTGGTGGTATGGGGGTTGGTATGGTGGTTGGGGTTGGTATTACCCTCCTTATTACACCATTTCTTCTTACACTACCGGAACAGTAGTGATCTCCATGGCTGATCCAAATATCGAAAATGCTGTGGATCGATCTGAAGTTGCTTGGCTTATGATTGGGAATGGACTTGTCTCCGGTACAGCTGATGTTACTAGAGCCACTGACGCAATTGACCAGGCTTTTGAACAATCACCCTATTTGAAAACCAACTAATCCACTGACTACGCGATGAAAAAATTACTATTTATATCCGCCTTTTTGGTCATGATTTTGGCAACAAATGCTAAAGCTCAAAGTCTGACTACTGTATCGTATTCCATGGGATTAGCCACTGGAGATCTTGGGGATTATGCTTCCAATTTTAGTGGAAGAGGCTTTACACTCGATTATAGAAAAATGGTGCAACCCAATGTCGGAGTAGGATTTTCCACTGGATGGAATGTATTCTATGATGAAAGACCTTTTGATACCTACACGGTTGATAATCGAACTTTGGCAGGTAAGCAATACAGGTATGTGAACAGCGTACCACTCTTGTTAGCCGCGGACTATTACCTCAAACCAGGTGAGGATTTCAATCCCTATATCGGTTTGGGTGTGGGAACCACCTATATCGAAAGGGCCACGGATATGGGGATTTACCGACTTACACAGGATGCCTGGACTTTTGGCATCACTCCTCAGGTAGGGTTTTATTATTCTGTAAACCGATATTCAGGGATTTCCTTAGCAGCAAAATACAATTTAGGACTTGCCGCCGGTGATTTTGATACCACCCAATCCTACTTGTCATTCAATATTGGGTATGTATTCATGGGTAATTAAAATAGGTTAGAACTTTTTTTCAGAGGATGGTCATTGGTCATCCTCTGATTTTTTCTACCCAATTAACATTCACCGAAAATGAAAAAACTAACTAAAGCGGCTCTCCTAATTTGCATTTCCCACCTTTTCTATTCCTGTGGCAGCATCATGCAGACTTATTCTTACAAGTCCAAAGGAGTTGATCTTGATACTTACAAAACCTATGCATGGGTCAATCTGGATCATTTTGTGGATGAAAATAAGGAAGGTGAAAAACGCTATGCCCGGTACATTTTAGATTTGGCAAATGAGGAACTATTAAAAAAAGGATTCAAACTAGACATTGAAAATCCTGACGCGGTATTTCAGTTTGACACAAAAATTGAAAACAAGGTGAAATACAATCAATCACCCACAGTAAGTGTGGGTGTAGGTGTTGGCGGACCGGGATACTATGTTGGCGGAGCAGTACCTGTATCCGGAGGACAAGTGAGTCAATATAACTATGAAGAAGGTGTCCTTACCATTGAAATGCTCGAGCCAAAAACAGGAAAGTTGATTTGGAGGGGATGGGCACAGGAGGAAATTTCATTTGAAACTGATATCGAATCCGATCTTCAGATGGCAGTAAAACACATTTTCATGAAATTGCCCGTGAAACATAAAGAGAAGTAGGAAGTCAGGA
>DATIAI010000208.1:0-6178 GCA_035458065.1 Algoriphagus sp.
CAAGCTGGTTGCAAGTCACTTTATCGCCGAACTTTTCCTTGTCCAGGGAAAATGGGATGAGGCTATTGCAGCTGCTTCAGTAGTGATAGATGATCCCAGTACGGCTTTGATGACCTCCCGGTTTGGATCACTGGCCAATCAGCCTGGAGATGTGTTTTATGATTTATTCAGGGTAGGCAACCAAAACAGATCCAGCGGAAACACTGAGGCGCTTTGGGTTGCTCAGTTTGAAGTGGATGTGCTCGGCGGGGTTTTAACCTCCAGCGGAGGAGGAGGCAATGTTCTTGAGCGGGTGCATTCCCCGGCGGTATTTACACTGACGGATCCGAATGGTGTATCTGCATCACTTGGGTCCAGGTCCAACCTGAATTCCGGGGGACGTGGAGTTTCTTTTATGCGTCCTACTTCCTATATGGAAAAAACTATCTGGGAAGCAGATTTTGAGGGGGATATGAGAAACTCAAAGTACAATTATGTTCGCGATTTTATTTATGACAATCCCCGATCAGCCTGGTATGATTCCAGTGCGGTGAAGTACCCTGGAAAAAATCTGGTGGCAGAAAGTTGGAGATGGTACCCTTGGATTTCCAAAGTAACCACTCCAGGACAACACCCTGCCAACCTAATTGCTGATCCCGAGACCATGCTGCTTACCAATGCCGCGGGTTCAACTTACTCGGATCAATACTATGTAAGGTTAGCAGAAACTTACCTGATCAGAGCTGAGGCCTATTTGGGGAAAGGAGATCTTATAAATGCAGCCAATGATATTAATCAATTACGCAGAAGAGCAAATGCGAAACCTGTCTTGGCAGGAGAAGTTACCATCGACTACATTTTGGATGAAAGAGCTCGAGAATTGTCCTTAGAGGAAGATAGAAGATTGACTCTAGCCAGACTTGGAAAAGTAGTAGACCGGGTAAGGAAATACAATGACTTAAGCGGTCCAACCATTTTGGATCATCATGGACTTTGGCCAATTCCGGCCCGGGAAATTGAAGCAAATATTAACGGAAATCTGGAACAGAATCCGGGCTATTAATAAAAATTGGGTTTTTGTTAATTATAAAGAGGGGGAAGCAATTCTCCCTTTTTTTAGCTTACCCAATGTTTTCTCTGATATTGTTGGGGTGTGATTCCCAGTGAGTTTTTAAAAACCCGGTTGAAATAGGAGATATTTTTGAAGCCGCATTCATAGCCTATTCCGGAAATATTCAGATCCTCATGCAACAATAAACGACAGGCATATCCAATTCGGACTTCATTGAGAAATTGGGTAAATGTTTTCAGTGTAGTGGATTTAAAATACCGGCAAAATGCGGTTTCATTCATGTTGGCGATATCTGCAGCTTCTTTGAGAGTTATATCCTCCATGAAATTGTTCATAATAAAATCATGGACTTTGTTGATTCGGTTGGACCCCTTGGACTGATAGGAATCCACAAATCCTATACTTGAGAGCTTTCGATACTCTTTAGTCTTGGATATGAAATACAAAATCTGAATAAACTCCAGAAGCTTCTCACCGCCTTCCATTGCCACTAATTTTACCAAGCGCTCCGAGACAACTTCCCTGGTTTCACCCACAATCTGTAAGCCCTGGTTGGAATCTTCCAAAAGCTCCTGTACAGAAATCATTTCAGGAAGGGAAAAAAAGTCTTTTCCGGCAAAATCTTTAGTGAATTGGGTTAAGATCAGTTCTGCCTGAATTTCCGGAACTCCTTCGTAATAGATTTTATCTGAACGCCAGACATGAGGCAAATTAGAGCCGACCAGAACTAGATCACCGCTTGAAAAAGATTCGATGCTATCACCGATAAATCGGGTACCACTTCCATTTAGCACATGGAGGAATTCCAGTTCCGAATGATTGTGCCAAATGTCATAGGTGTGATTGACACTAAACTTTCCGATATAAAATGACTGCTCAAATGATCGGGTATTCTTTTTCAGAAAGAGAGGTAGCATGGGGTAATTGGTTTGGGTTTATTGTTGTATTAATTGAAATATGTCTAATTCTTGCCAAACAATGAAAAGTATTCTGGCAGAATGGTAAAATAATACTACTTCTCGCAAAATCCGGAGAATCCGCTTTTCTAAATCTACCCTACTTTAGTATTACTAACCACCTGATAAAAAGTGGGACAGGGGCAAAACGCTTAAGCGCTTGCTTGTTTCGATAGACCCAAAATCAATGAAAAAGATATTCTTCGCACTGCTGTTCCTTATGGGCAGTAAACAGATTTTTGCCCAGACCCTGGATACTTCTCCCGACCGGGTATGGACTCCATTGGCTATAGATCTCGAAAGATTAGGAACACTTAAACCCCGGTCAACCCATGAAATCAAATCGTCCCGAATTACGGTCGGCTGTGAAACTTTGGACAGGGATTTGGCAGTTTGGGACAATTACAAAGCATACCTGGCTCCACTCGGTGCAAAGAAAATCAGGCTTCAGGCAGGTTGGGCCAAATGTGAAAAAGTAAAAGGAGAATATGATTGGCAGTGGCTGGATGAAATCATTGATTATGCTGTTGCCAATGATTTGGAGCCATGGCTACAACCCTCCTATGGAAATCCCATTTATGAGGGGGGAGGGGGAAAGGGGCTGTTAAATTCCCTGATGACCTCTGAAGAAGCCTATCAAGCCTGGGATAAATGGGTGGCCGCACTGGTCACAAGATATAAGGATCGGGTGACCGAATGGGAAATTTGGAATGAACCGGATCATCCGATGCAGGATATTAGTCCGGAGACCACGGCCCACCTAAACATCCGCACAGCGGAAATAATCAAGCAAATTCAACCTGAGGCTGAAATTGCAGGCTTGGCTTTCGCCTCCAACAGTGATAAGGAATACCTCGATCGATTTCTGAAAGTCATTTCTGACCAGGGAAAGCTTGATCTTTTCCAATGGATCTCCTATCATAGTTATACCATGAGGCCGGAAGATGCCTATTCAGATCAAAAGGTTTTTGGTTTACGGCAGATCATAAATAAGTATTCCACAAAAATCCTTTTACGTCAGGGAGAAAACGGAGCTCCATCTACTTATATCCCAAGCTTTGCCTTGTCCGGATACTATTGGACTGAATATACCCAGGCTAAATACAACATGCGAAGGATATTGGGAGATTTGGGAAATGATATCGAAACCTCGGTCTTTACTATTATAGATATTTATTACAACCCCGTGCTTAATACCAAAGGACTGATTCAGTCAGACATTACCATGGCGGCTGTACGTCCAAAGGTCGCCTACTATTCGGTTCAAAATATTACTTCTGTATTTGATGATGCATTGATACTTCAGCCTGATCCCAAATTTAATTCCGGTTCCGATTTGGAAATGTCGGTCTATACTTACACCCATCAGGAAAAGGGCACCCCATTTATCGCACTGTGGTTGGATGGGGAAGAGGTTAACAATTCTTTTGAAACTACCGAAGTGGAAATATCTTTCTCGGAACTGGAATTTACCGATCCGGTTTGGGTGGATTTGATGTCCGGAAAAGTATTTGAAATTGATTCTTCAAATTGGTTCAAAAACAATGCTGGTACCCATTTTCAAATCCCTATTTACGATTCCCCGGTGTTGATTGCCGAGAGGTCCAGTATTACATTCCAGTAAGCACCCCATTCAAATTTTACAGTCCAAATCCGAAGGAATTAGATTTTCTGATTCCTACTAACCATACATCCAAACCCAAGCCCATACTTACCCTAAGATTAAATGGAAAAGTTACAATTGCTGGATTACTATTCTTTTTCCTTTTATATGCTACTGATGGCAGGAGTGGGGATATTCTTTGGCTGGTTTGTCAAGGATATTTCACAGTATTTCAAAGGGGGAAACACCATTCCCTGGCTAATTGGGGCGATCAGCAATTACATGGGTCTTTTTAGCTCATTCGTTTTTGTGGCTCATGCGGGTATAGCCTATCAGTATGGATTGTTTGGGGTGATCATACTCTGGAGTACTGTTTTCCCCTGTTTGCTGGCGGCAATATTTCTCGGGAAAAGATGGCGTAGATCCGGGATCATCACTCCGGTTGAATACCTGGAAACCAGATTCAATTCTGGAGTCAGACAGACTTTTAGTTGGATTGGCTTGGGAATTCGTTTTTTGGATAACATGGTGCGTCTTTATGCAATTGGCATTTTTATCACCACTGCAACCTCTTTTTCGTTTTTCGAGGCGATCATGATTTCCGGATTTGTAATTACGGCATTTACCATTGTCGGTGGAGTCTGGGCGGTAGTGGTGATGGATACACTTCAGTTTGTGATATTGATTTTTGCATCGCTTTTATTGGTTCCATTGGCATTGGATGCTGCCGGAGGAATTTCCCATTTGGTGAATAGCCATCCGGACCATTTCAATTTCTTTAATGGACCAAATGCGACACCACTTTGGATTTTGGTTTATTACCTGCTAATCAGCCTGAAGTATAATGCCAACTGGGTTTTTATTCAGCGTTTTTACAGCGTAAAGGATGAAGCTTCCTCCAAAAAACTTGGTTATTTCACCGCTGCATTATTTTTTGTCTTTCCTATCTTCTTCCTATTGCCGGCTATCGCCGCACAGGAGATTTTGCCTGACCTGGACAATCCCGAAATGGCCTATGTTGGCGTGGCAGTCAAACTTCTTCCCTCAGGATTAATGGGATTGATGCTGGCAGCTATTTTTTCGGCCACCATGTCCTCGCTCAATTCTGAGTTTAATGTCATGTCCGGAGTATTGACAAGCGACATATACAAGCGCCTTTTCAAAAAGGACGGCTCTGAAAAGCATTACATCTGGGTAGCCAGATTAAATATTGTGCTGGTAGGGATTGTGGCTACCGTCGGGGCTTTGTTTGTGGGACAATTGGGAGGGGCATTTGAAGCCAATAAATTATTGACGGGGATTTTTTCCATCCCGCTTGCTATTCCCTTGATTTTCGGAATTCTGTTTAAAAAGCCCAGGCCGATTGGGGCAATTGCTACCGTAATTATCGGTATTGCCCTCGGCCTGGTTCTCAATGCGATTTCAGGTTTGAGTTGGGAGCTTGCTACCTTAATTGAGATTGTGGTTTGCTTCTTGATTTTCTTTGGATCAGGAAGCTTTGTCTCCAAAAGTCAGGAATATATCCAGCGGGTCGATGCATTTTTCAGCTTACTTAAAACCCCTTTGCGAAAGGAAGATATACCCACCATTTCTCCTGAATTTCTGCACGTTTTATACCTGGTTTTTGTAGCCGCCCTTGCCGTTAGTGGTGCCTTGATTTTCGCAATGGCCCTGTTTTCTTTGGGAACGTTTGGAAGCAACATAGCCCTATGTGGGTCAACAGTTCTAATTCTTCTTTCAGCTCTCCTTTACTTTTTTTCAAGGAGATTCAAACCTAAAAAACAAACAATTGTATGAGTGAATTCATCCATCCCCACTGGCTGATTAAGAATAAAACTGGGGAGTACCTATACCATGAAGTGGCGTCAGTACTGCCGATTATTGACTACCATAATCATATTAATCCTGCATTGCTGGCCGCTGACAAAAACTTTAAAAATCTGTCGGATGCATGGATTACAGAAGATCCCTATAAGCACCGTGCAATGCGGATTTTGGGACTTCCCGAAGCCGAAATTACAGGTGATTCTTCCGGCAAAGTAAAGTTTGACAATTGGGTCAAAACTCTTCCCAAAACACTGGGGAATCCGCTTTTTCACTGGAGTGCCTTGGAACTTAAGCGGGTATTTGGAGTGAGCGAACTGTTGAATCAATCCAATGCCGATCAAATTTGGGATCAATGCAATGAGCTCCTTGGCCTCGAAGATTTTAAGCCTCAGAATATTGTTAAGGGTTACAATACTGAACTTCTGGTCACTTCCGATGATTTGCTGGACGACTTGAGAGCGCATCAGGAATTAAGGTTATTGCCGGGGTCGGTAAAAGTTTTGCCTTCACTTCGGGCAGATAGTATTCTTGATTTTGGAAATCCCCTTTTTCCAACTTGGCTGAAATCACTTTCGGAAAAAACATCAATTGCAATCCGGACTTTGGATGATCTTAAAGAGGCTATTCGTCGTAGGCTGGACTATTTTAATGAACATGGGTGCATTTTTTCTGATCATGGATTAGACTCTGGGTTTAAGTTTAGTCCTGTGGAATATGCCGGGGTAGAAGGAGTGTTTGAAT
>DATIAI010000209.1:0-5085 GCA_035458065.1 Algoriphagus sp.
TTAGCAGTTAAAGCTAAAGCGCCAGCCATAAGGGATGAGAGTATAAATTTTTTCATGACAAAAAATTTTTGTTCAAATTTTAAGTGATTGATAGATGTGATTACAAATTTATAAACTTTTAATTTACTGCAAATCTAGACGATTTATTTAAATCCCAATCTTAGGATTGAAATTTATCCCGACTTTTTAAATTTCTAACAGGATATTTAATAACACAATCAATGCCAAAATGAAATTTTTGTTTGAATTATTGTCTAAACATAGTGTTTCGGGAGATGAATCCGAAATTTCGCGTTTCATTTTTGATTATATCGAGAAACGTGCTTCTTTCTGGAAGGTTCAACCAGAAATTTATTTTGGAGAAAAATTCCATGATTGCCTGCTTTTGAAATTTGGAGTGCCGAGAACAGGTGTTTTTGCACATTTGGATACCATTGGATTTATGACTCGGTACCAAAATCAGCTGATTCCGGTGGGTGGACCTGAAATTGTGCCCGGCACAAGATTGACTGGAAATGACAGTAAAGGGAAAATATTATGTAACCTTTTGGGAGATGATGAAGCCTGTTTTCATGATTTTCCACGGGGGATTGACCGAGGTACCCGACTGTCTTTTGAACAAAACATCAGAGTGGATGAAGAGTTTATCCAAGCAGCATATTTGGATAATAGATTGGGGATTTTTAATGCATTAAAATTATGTGAAACCATTGAAAATGGGTGGGTTGTGTTTTCTACATACGAAGAACATGGAGGAGGAAGTATACCTTTTTTATTAAAGTTTATTCAAGAAACAGCACCTATAAAGCAAGCCTTAATATCTGATATAACATGGATAACAGAGGGAATAGAATATCATAAAGGAGTCGTGATTTCGATTAGAGATAAGTTTATTCCCAGGAGAATTTTCTTAGACAGATTGATTGAACTTGCAGAACAGAGTGGGATTCCTTTTCAATTGGAAGTTGAGTCTTATGGAGGAAGTGACGGACGTGAAGTCCAATTTTCACCATACCCGATAGATTGGTGCTTTATAGGTGCAGCTGAAAATCACGTCCATACCCCAAATGAAAAAGTTTCACTTTATGATTTGGATTGCATGATCAGGATGTACCAATTCTTGATTGAGAAGCTTTAATTTGAACTTATGAAACAGGTGCGAATAAAGGATTTAACCTTTGATTTATTCATTTCCGAAGAGGAACTAAAAGTTCGATTAGCAGAAATGGGAAAGGAAATTACTTCAGAATTCAAAGGGGAAGATCTTGTACTATTGGGGGTTTTGAATGGGTCATTTATTGTAATGGCCGATTTGGCAAGGGAGATAGATCTTTCGGTCAGTTGTGAATTTTTGAAGATTTCCTCCTATTCCGGAACAGAAAGTACTGGTGAAGTGAAGTCATTATTGGGGCTTTCTGCCGACCTGGAAGGAAAAAATGTTCTTATTGTTGAGGATATTGTGGATACAGGAATTAGCATGAATTACCTTATTTCTGAGCTTAAAAGGCATAATCCTTACCGTCTTCAGATTGCAACTTTGCTTTTTAAGAAGGAGGCATTTAGGTTTAATTACAGATTGGATTATGTGGGTTTTGAAATTCCCAATAAATTTGTCGTTGGCTATGGCCTGGATTACGATGGGTTAGGAAGGAATCTTCCTGATTTGTATCAACTCAGTACAACTTAAAAAACGACTGCTGGAATGCTGAATATAGTGTTATTTGGTCCTCCGGGTGCGGGTAAAGGCACCCAAAGTGAAAAACTAATTCAAAAATACGGACTCACCCATCTATCCACAGGGGATCTTTTCAGAAAACACTTAGGAGAAGGAACTGACTTGGGAAAACTTGCCCGCAAATATATGGACGAGGGGCATTTAGTTCCCGATCAGGTTGTGATCAGTATGGTGGAGGATAAGATCCATACCACCTCTGAAAGTAAAGGATTTATTTTTGACGGGTTTCCCCGTACTACAGCCCAGGCAGAGGCATTGGACAGCATGTTGGACAATCATGGGATGAAAATTTCCGGAATGATTGCTTTAGACGTTCCCAAAGAAATTCTCAAAGAAAGGATCAAAGAAAGAGGAAAAACCTCCAACCGTGCCGACGATCAAGACGAAGAAAAAATAAATACCCGAATAAAAGTTTACCTGGAGGAGACTTTGCCTGTGGCTAAGTATTACGAAAATCAGGGTAAATTCAAGAATATCAATGGGGTAGGAGAGATCGATGAGATCTTTAAGGAGATATCGGATGTAATCGATAGCTATTGATTCACTACAAATAGCTAATTTTGCAAAACCAAGACTTGGCTAAGCTTTCGGGCTTAGCCTTTTTCTTTCATAAAAAATGGCAGATTCCAACTTCATTGATTACGTAAAATTCTGTTCACGATCCGGCGCCGGTGGAGCAGGTTCTGTTCACTTTAGACGTGAAAAGCATGTTCCAAAAGGAGGCCCGGATGGAGGCGATGGAGGTCGGGGAGGGCATATTATTCTTCGAGGAAATTCCCAACACTGGACACTTTTACACCTTAAATATAAAAAGCACGTCATCGCAGAATCCGGTAAAGGTGGCGAAGGCGGGCGCAGAACCGGTGCAGACGGAAAAGATATAATTCTCGATGTCCCTCTTGGCACAGTTGCCAAAGATGCAGAAACCGGTGAAAAGCGATTTGAAATTACAGAAGATGGCCAGGAAGTAATTTTGACTTCGGGTGGTAGAGGAGGTCTGGGGAATGACCATTTTAAAACGGCAACCAATCAAGCTCCTCATTTTGCCCAACCTGGAGAACCGGGAATCGAAGAATGGATAATCCTGGAATTGAAGCTTTTGGCTGATGTGGGATTGGTCGGTTTCCCAAATGCCGGAAAGTCTACTTTGCTTTCTTCGATTTCAGCCGCCAGACCAGAGATTGGCGATTATCCATTCACCACACTTGTCCCAAACTTGGGTGTGGTCAGTTATCGCGGCGACAAGTCATTTGTCATGGCTGACATACCGGGAATTATTGAGGGAGCAGCAGAGGGAAAAGGGCTTGGAATTCGCTTTTTGCGGCACATTGAGCGGAATTCCATCTTGTTGTTCATGATACCGGCAGACGCTCCAAGCATACAGGACCAATATCGGATTTTGCTTGGGGAGCTGGGGAAATATAATCCTGAACTTTTGGACAAAAAGCGGATTCTGGCCATTTCCAAGACCGATATGCTGGATGCAGATTTGATGAAAGAAATGGAACAGGAAGTCCCAAAAGATCTTCCCTTTGTATTTATTTCTTCAGTAAGTCAGTATAATCTTGACAAACTTAAAGACCTTATCTGGCAGGCTATACATTCTTGATAAGTGTCACTTTGTCAGAAAAATGGGTCTGGCAAAGTCATTGATGTTCTCCTTCACACCAACTATTGCCAAATTTCTATGAAAAATAAAGAACAAGTGGATCAAGAATTAAATAAGCAGTCGGAAGAGCAACTTGTGGATGAAACTCCGCAGAATGAGGTTGAAAATTCTACTGAGGTTGAAAACCCAGAATCTAAACTCGAAGCCGAAGTGGCTGAACTAAAAGAAAAATACCTCAGACTTTACTCAGATTTCGAAAATTTCAGAAAGCGTACCGCAAAGGAGAGAATAGATCTGATCAAAACTGCTTCTGAAGATGTCTTGAAAGACTTGGTTCCTGTGGTTGATGATTTTGAAAGAGCCTTCAAGGCCTCAGAATCAGAAACTGATCCTGTGAAAATAAGAGAAGGTAACCAGCTGATTTTCCAAAAACTTGTCAGAATTCTTGAATTCAAAGGGTTGAAATCTATGGATGATTTGGTAGGGAAACCATTTGATCCAGATACCCAGGAGGCAATTACTTCAATCCCAGCACCTTCCGATGAATTGAAAGGTACTGTGATCGATGTGGTAGAAAAAGGCTACACATTGGGTGACAAAGTGGTGAGATACGCCAAGGTTGTAACCGGAGCATAAAAATATTATGGCAAAAAGAGATTACTACGAGGTACTTGGTGTAACCAAATCCGCAAGCGCAGAGGAGATTAAAAAAGCTTATCGAAAGCTCGCAATCCAATTTCACCCTGATAAAAATCCGGACAATCCCGAAGCTGAAGATAAATTCAAGGAAGCAGCAGAAGCCTATGAAGTCCTCAGCAATCCTGAAAAGAAAGCAAGGTATGACCAATTTGGCCATCAAGGATTAGGAGGAAACGGAGGATACAGTGGGGGTGGAATGAACATGGAAGATATTTTCTCCCAATTCGGAGACATCTTCGGTGGAGGAGGATTTGGGTCTTTCTTTGGAGGAGGAGGCAGCGGTCGACGAACCAAAAAAGGAACCAACCTTCGTGTCAAACTCAAACTCACCCTACAGGAAATTGCCAACGGAGTTGAGAAAAAGATAAAAGTCAAGCGTCATGTCGTCGCACAGGGAGTTACTTTCAAGTCATGCGGAGCCTGTCAGGGTTCGGGTCAGGTCAAGAAAGTAGTGAATACCATGCTGGGCCAAATGGTTTCAGCTAGTACTTGTGCCGTTTGCGGAGGTAGTGGACAGATAGTCGATAAAAAACCTTCTGATGCCGATTCAAGAGGATTGATTATCAAAGAAGAAGTCATATCCATCAATATTCCAGGTGGAGTTGGAGAAGGAATGCAACTCAGCATGTCCGGCAAAGGAAATGAAATTCCCGGCGGAATTCCCGGCGACTTGCTCATTGTAATCGAAGAGGCGGAGGATAATGTTCTTCAGCGTGAAGGAAACAATGTGATCTACGATCTGCATGTTTCATTTATCGATGCTGCACTTGGGGCTTCTTTGGAAGTACCAACTATTGATGGGAAAGTGAAAATCAAAATTGATCCGGGAACGCAAAGCGGAAAAATGCTTCGTTTAAAAGGGAAAGGTATAAAAGACATCAATGGCTACACTCGTGGAGATCAGTTGATCATGGTCAATATCTGGACGCCTACTGAGCTTTCAAGAGAAGAAAGAAATATTTTGGAATCCTTGAGAAATTCTGAAAATTTCAAGCCCGACCCAGGGAAGCAGGACAAATCTTTCTTTGATAAAATGAGGGAG
>DATIAI010000210.1:0-2753 GCA_035458065.1 Algoriphagus sp.
CCTTAATGCTGCGTTAACCCGGATCAATGAAATTGAAGTATTTAATTCGTTCACTCCGGATCATGATGGAATCAATGATACTTGGGGGGTTCCAGAATTGGGGAAATCTGAAGGAGCCAGTATTCAGATATTTGAGAGAACCGGTTCACTCATTTATTCTACCGAAAATCCAGAAGGAAGATGGGATGGAACCTTCAATGGTAATGAAGTTCCTGAAGGAACTTACTTTTGGGTATTAAACCTTGAAACAACCGGTGAGACCCGAAAAGGATTCCTGAATCTTCTTAGAAAATAAGAATAGGTTCTGGTCGGAGAAGTTGCGATCCTAATTCAAATCCCTCCTTAAGAAATAAAAGCATCAAAATCCAAGGTCAGTTTTCTTGGTTTTTTTGATTTGAATCATGCATGAGGCATAATCTTTGGGTTTGAAAATAATGGGTTAAATTTGCCCTGCTTCAATCATCCCGTCATACCCGGAATTATGCGAAATCTGTTCATAGTCATTCTCTTACTTTTTGCGGTTCAATTTTCAAAAGCTCAAGGGCTTCCTGAGGAATACCAGAAAGCCAAAGCTTCACTTCTTTCCAAAGATTATTGGGGTGCGATCAATGGATTCAAACTGCTGACAGATTCAGACAAATATGGAAATTTGTCAAATTATGCGGCTTTTCACCTGGCAGAGGCTGCTCTTGGAGCAAATCAACCTGCCCAGGCAATCAGTGCATTACAGCCGATTTATGGCAAAAACTGGAATAAATCCGATGAAGCCAAATACCTTTTGGCAATTGCATATTTCCAAAACAATCAGAATTCAGAAGCTCTTAAAGTCATTCAGAGCATAAAAAAAGAGGAGATTCTGACTCAGGCATACAATGCGACTTTTGAGTATTTGAGTAAAGCAACTGCGAGTTATCTGGTTGCAAATCTTGACCAATTCAAAGCCAACGAAGGTTATACAGCTGCCTTAGCGGCAGTTTTGCAAAAGCAAACAATCATGTCAGCAAGCGAAATTGCCGCACTGAAACAGATAAAGGCGACCACTCCAAGCAAGAATGTAGTGAAAGATGAAATCTTGGATTTGGTAGTTATTCTGCCTTTTACAAGCTCAGGATCAGGTTCTGTGTCTAGAATTGAACCTACAGATTTTATGTTTGAGCTATACCAAGGAATTGAGTTCGGAGTGGATCAGCTGAAAAGCGAGGGTCAAAAAGTCAATTTGGTGACTTTTGATTCCAAGAGAGATTTGAATCATTTGACGAATCTTCTAAACGATCCTGCAGTAAAGCAAGCTGATGCGATCATTGGTCCAATTTATCCCGAGGAAAGTGATTTGGTTAGCGCTTTTGCCGAAAAAGAGGAAATCCCATTTATTCACCCACTTTCTAATTTGGGTGAACGATTTGAAGAATCAGAATACAGTTACTTGTTTAGACCATCTGTAATTTCTCTTTCCTCAGGAATTATTTCCAGTCTAAAATCGCAGAATTGGGGTACTCGCGTGGCAATTGGATATAGCAGTAACTCCCGGGATGAAAAGCTCGGGCTTTTACTCGAGTCTGAATTGCAAAAGGCAGGGTTTCAGGTAACTAAAATCCAGAAAATTGATCCCAGAAATACCTCAACTTTTCTTCAGGGACTTGGCGTAAGCAGAGGAAAAAATCCATCTGTTGATCAAATCATCTTGCTTTCCGATGACCCGGCAATTGGTCAATCGGCTTTTTCCCTGATGGAGAGTATCACCACGGCAGTTCCAGTGTTGGTGATGGATTCATGGCTGGGTTTCAACTTTGCCAATTACGAAATGTTGGAATACCCAAATTTCTATTTCATCTCCAACAATACTCCAAAGTTTGATGCCGAAGCCATGAATCAGTTTCGGGACAAGTATTATGAGCAATTTCTAGCTTACCCATTGATGAATTCAGTTTTGGGTTTTGAATTGGTACATTGGTTAGGTTCCAATTCTACTCCTTCTATGGGTTACGACCTAAGACGAAGTCTTGACCAGCGTTCTTTTCAACCTGGTAAATTGACTTGGGGTTTTAATTTTCAAAAATCGAATAACAACAGCTACACGCCGGTATTCAAACTTGAGGCCGGCGAGTTGATTCCTTTACAATAAATCATGCAGATTTCTGAAAGCAAGCGGCTTTTTGCCCATGCCAAAAAATTCATTCCGGGAGGGGTCAATTCCCCTGTTCGTGCCTTTCGTGCTGTAGGTGGAGAGCCGATTTTTATCAAAAATGCGGATGGTGCTTTTCTCTACGATGAAGACGGTAATTCATACATCGAGATGATCAACAGCTGGGGACCGATGATCCTTGGCCACAATCATCCCATGATCCGTGAGGCGGTGATTGAGGCAATGAATGACGGAACATCCTTTGGCGCCCCCACAGCAAGAGAAGTCGAGATAGCAGAACTCATCGTGAACATGGTGCCTTCGGTTGAAAAAGTTCGCATGGTCAACTCCGGAACAGAAGCTACCATGTCAGCCATTCGGGTTGCGCGTGGCTTCACAGGGCGTGACAAATTCATTAAGATGGAAGGTCATTACCATGGACATGGAGATTCCTTTCTGATTGCTGCCGGTTCTGGAGCGATTACCATGGGAAATCCGGATTCGCCCGGAGTGACGGTTGGAACAGCCAAAGACACCCTTTTGGCTCCCTACAATGATCTCGATGCTATCGAAAATCTGGTTGCCGCTAATTATGGTGAAATCGCAGCTTTAATTCTGGAACCAGTGCCTG
>DATIAI010000211.1:0-8304 GCA_035458065.1 Algoriphagus sp.
TACTTCCTCTTTTCCTTTGATTTTATGGTAATTATGGACATTTGCCCAGATCGTATCCAAAATCGGAGGTGGGCCAACTTCCATTGTGGATTCAGGTTCACCCTCCACTTTTTCCATTGAAATAGTTGCCAGAGGAGCGGCGGGAGCGCCAAACAAATCCATCTGTGCAGGGGTATTTATCGAAGCTTTTTTGGAGCTAGGCTCTTTAAAAATCCGCGCTGCCAAAGTCCTAAACTCCAATTCAGTGAAAATCGCCCGAAGCTTTTCCTCATCAAACCCGTCGTAGCGCAAATCCATCTCATTAAAATCCACCGGAACATCGATTTTGATGGTTGCTAATTCTTTGGAAAGAATCCCCTGTTGGGCAAATTTTTCGACGTTTTCGCGCTGCTTGCCTTTGAGTTTATCCACGTTTGCGATGAGACCTTCGACGGTTCCAAACTCCTTCAAAAGTTTTACTGCTGTTTTTTCCCCAATTCCGGGGATCCCGGGGATATTATCCACCGCATCCCCCATCAGCCCAAGAATATCCCGGACTTTGTCCACATGATCGATATCCCACTTCTCACAAACCTGCTTTGGCCCCATCACATCCACTCCATTGCCCATGAAAGCAGGCTTGTAAAGGAAAATATGGTCATCGACGATCTGCCCATAATCTTTGTCGGGTGTCATCATATAGACGGTAAACATTTCCCTTTCGGCTTGTTTTGCCAGCGTTCCGATGATATCATCCGCCTCAAAACCGTCCATTTCCAGAATGGGAATTTTAAACGCTTTTACGATTTCCTTGACCCATGGAATAGCTGTGGTGATGTCCTCGGGCTGATCCTGGCGATTTGCCTTATATAATTCATACTGTACATGGCGAAAAGTTGGGGCCTTGGTATCAAATGCCACCCCAATGTGGGTAGGTTTTTCCTTATCCAATACCTCCATCAACGTGTTGGTAAAGCCCAACATTACCCCTGTATTTAGTCCTTTTGAATTGATCCTCGGATTTTTGCTAAAAGCAAAATGTGCCCTGTAAATAAGGGCCATAGCATCTAATAAAAATAGCTTACAGGCTTGTTTTTGAGACATTTGTTGGTGGATTTTTAGATTTTGGGCAAGCTATGTTGAAGCTTCTAAGTTACAATTTTTCTGGCACGAGCGTCTTTGGTTTTGTTTTTCGGTCGCTCGATGACAAGGTTTGGAACCAATTTTGGACTCTTCTGACTATAAAACCAATAATCTACTCTTTATGAAAAAGGCACTTATCATCCTGGTATTATTTTTCACAGTGCAGCTTGCTGAGGCTACACCGGTGAAGAATCCCAAAAAAGAGCTTACTGAAGCTCAGCAACTTCGATTGAATGAAATGGAAAACAGGCTGGAAGAAATCAAAGCGATGGATTTCAAATCCATGAGCAAAGATGAAATCAAAGCCATTAAGACTGAAATGAAGGATATGAAGGCGGAGGCAAAAGCCACAGGAAACGGAGTTTATCTTTCCATTGGAGCGGTCATCGTTATTATCCTTCTATTGATTTTGATTTTTTAATTAACAAGTAACAAGGCTGTTTCTGAATGGAAACAGCCTTTTTTTAACTTTAAAATTTTTGAGTTTTATTGGCCGGACACTTTTTAACAGGCATACCAAAGTTGAATCCGAGACTTTACTGAAAAGAGATTTCTAAGATTTATAATTTTGGGAATATGATCCCTCACATGGGTTGCCTTAAACTTTATCCTCTGATTGGTTGAGGTAGTTTTTTACTTGAAGGGCCCTGAGAAAAATCAAAATCAATGGAATCAGCCAGACCAATTCATTGAAAACCAGATGAAAAATGCTTCGCTTGTTCCAACTCAGATCAGGTGCAAAACCAAAAGTAAACCAGATCGCTGAAATGATTTTTCCGGTGATCCCTGCCAAAATCAACCAAACCCAACTAACCGGATAAAAAGCCGAAACAAAGATCACCAGACCAATCAATATCCCAAAAGATCCAAATAAGTTGGTCGGCAATACCGCCAATTCCTCATTTCCCATTGCCATCCATTTCAGCAATTCAGGGCCAAACCATTTGTAAAATGCAGACCAGGCAATCGTGTACATTCCTGCCAGGAGCAGCATTCCTCTGAAGTGCATGGGGAAGTTGGGAAACAGAGGTTTTTGATCCATGGATGGTTTGATTTATTTGAACGAATTGAACACCTTCAGGTGCTTTAAGTTTGGTATTTATACAAAACTATCCAATGCAACGAAAAAACCACCTGAGCTCCCGCGCTTTTATCATTATAGGTGCCGCTGCTTTTCTGACTCTTGGATTTACTCTAGGTCGAAAAGCCGGAGAAATCACTCCTGCCACCATCGATTCTGCTGCCGATTTGATTGGCTTGACTTTTTCTCCCCAGGAAAAAGACAGCATGATCAACACCCTCAATACACAGCGAAACAATTTTGAAATTCTCCGGCAGACCAAACTTGAAAACTCTGTAGCTCCGGCTTTGGTTTTCAATCCTTTGCCGCAGGGATTCTATCCCAGTCAGGACCAAAAACCATACGATTGGGGTTTGCCTTCAGCTGTGGAATTACCATCAAAAGAAAATGACATCGCCTATTTGCCGGTGAGCCAACTTGCCGTGCTGATCAAAAACAAACAAATCAGCTCGGAGCGTCTGACCAAAATCTACCTGGATCGGATCAAAACTTACTCTGATACCCTCCAATGCCTCATCACTTTGCTGGAGGAGCCAGCTTTGGCAAAAGCCCGCGCAATGGATCAGGAATTGGCAGCCGGAAAATATCGGGGAGTTCTTCACGGGATTCCTTATGGTATTAAAGATCTTTTGGCAGTACCAGGAACAAAAACCACCTGGGGAGCCAATCCATACAAGGATCAGGTGATCGAAGAAACAGCCGCTGTTGTCCACAAACTCGAAGAAGCAGGAGGAGTCTTGGTTGGCAAATTCACCTTGGGTGCTTTGGCTATGGGAGATGTTTGGTACGGTGGAGTGACCAAAAATCCCTGGAATCTCAAACAGGGATCAAGCGGATCCTCGGCCGGTTCGGCCTCGGCAGTTAGTGCAGGATTGGTGCCTTTTGCCATCGGGACAGAAACCTTAGGTTCTATCATTTCTCCTTCCACACGAAATGGAGTCACAGGACTTCGCCCAACCTATGGCCGGGTAAGCAAGCATGGCGCCATGGCTCTCAGCTGGAGTATGGATAAAATCGGCCCTATTTCACGATCCGCATTGGACAATGCCATCGTGCTATCCATCATCAATGGAATGGACGAAAGAGATGCCTCCACCATTCCGGCGTCATTCAACTATTCGGCAAAAAATGAGGTCAAAAAGCTCAAAGTTGGCTATTTCAAATCGTTCTTCGAAGGTGATCGAGCGAATATAAAGAATGACCAGGAGGTACTAGAGGTTCTCAAAAACCAGGGAATTGAACTTCATCCTCTCGAACTCAAAGTGAGCATGAATCCCGGCCCAATTGTAAACATGCTGTTGGTGGAAGGTGCCGCTGCGTTTGATGAGCTGACCCGCCTTGATATGGATGATCAACTTGTCGCCCAACATCGCAATGCATGGCCCAATATTTTTCGCGCAGCGAGATTTATTCCCGCCGTGGAATATGTACAAATGAGTCGGCAGAGAAGTCTTTTGATCAAAGAAATGCACAAACTGATGAAAGATTATGACGTGATTGTGACTCCGTCTTTTGCAGGACAGCAGCTTCAGATTACCAACCTGACCGGACATCCGGCCCTGTGTATGCCCAATGGATTTGCTGAAAACGGAAGCCCAACGTCCATCACTTTGCTCGCAAACCTATTTGAGGAGGAAAAACTAATCATGTTGGGCAGATTGATCCAAGAAAACACGGACTGGCAAGCTAAGCGTCCCCCGATGTTTGATAAGTAGATTTGAGGTTCATAGGTAGGAAATACCATGAAAATCGAAAATTTGACGTTCGTATTTCTGGTAAATCCTGTGATAATTTCGATGGTACTTTCTTATGTTTCAGCGGTTTTTTCAGCGGAATTCTGTGGCAATAATTAAAAGTGAATTTCGACACCTTGCTATTTCCACATAAACAAAAAGGCCCAAGAATCAGGATTCTGGGCCTCTTTAATTATTTATGATGTTAGTTTCTTTAACGCCAGATTACGGCTCCCGAGATCTTGATCGTTGTCGGTTTCAAAAACCACACTTTTTGGGTGGTTTCCACAGAATATTGATCCAGTTTGTTGGTGGCCAGGTTCATGTGAAATTCCCCGGAAGTGGAGGAGGAAAAAAATAGATTTTCTTCCGACATTTTAAAACTAATAGATGAAGGGTATTCCTTAAGGTATTTGATTTTAATTTCTTTCACTTTTCCTTTTTCTTCCGGCAAAAGCCTGTGAATCAGATATTCGGTCTCTGTCTCTGTGGAATACGAAAAAGCAAGCGAAGGTGAGTTGATGTCTGCACTATAAAAAGCATCGAATTCTTCCTTCCAATCTTTTAGGGAATACTTCTTTTCCACCAAAATCTCCTCTCCGTTGATTTGGGAAATTTTAGCCACTTCCGCCCCATCCAATTTGGCAAGTTCCAAATCCAGGAATCCCTTCAGATTGAAGTAGGGAAGCTTTTCCATCTTTTTCCCTTCTTCTCCGGATACACATGAAAAAGCTGCCCAAATGAGCAGCCCGAATATTAAATAGTTTTTGAATTTCATTACTTCAACAGGATTTCTCCGGTCATTTCTTCAGGTATTTGGACCCCCATCAAGGTCAGGATAGTTGGTGCCAAATCCCCCAGTTTACCGTCCTTGACCGGAAGCGGGTCTTTGCCATCAACCATTATTATCGGAACCAAGTTCGTGGTATGTGCGGTATTTGGAGTTCCGTCATCATTGATCATCATATCAGAGTTGCCATGGTCAGCGATTACGATGATGGTATAATCATTTGCCAAAGCTGTAGCGACCACACTTGCCGCACATTCATCGACAGCCTCACAAGCTTTGACGGCAGCGTCAAAATCACCGGTATGACCGACCATATCTGCATTGGCAAAATTGAGACAGATAAAGTCTGCGCTCTTCTTTTTCAGCTCTGTATTGATTTTTGAAGCAATCTCATAGGCACTCATTTCGGGCTTGAGATCGTAGGTAGCCACTTTTGGGGATGGGCAAAGAATTCTGCTTTCTCCGATAAATTCCTTTTCCCTTCCTCCGGAAAAAAAGAACGTAACATGTGGATATTTCTCTGTTTCTGCGATACGGATCTGCTTTTTTCCGGCTTTTTCCAGGACTTCCCCGATCGTATTATTCAAGTTGTCTTTTTCAAAAAGTACCTGGACACCTACGAAAGTATCATCGTAATTGGAGAAGGTAATGTAGTCCAGATTGAGCTTTTTCATATTGTAATCCTCAAAATCCTTCTGGGTCAAAACCTGAGTGATTTCCCGGCCACGGTCTGTTCTGAAATTGAAACAGATCACCAAATCGCCCTCCTCGATAGTAGCCAGCGGCTTGTTGTTTGCCCCGACGTGGATGATCGGACGGATAAATTCATCGGTCACATTGTTGTCATAGGATTTTCTGATCGCGGCAAGGATGTCTTTGGACTTTTCACCTTCGCCTTTTACCATGGCATCGTAGGCAAGTTTGACTCTTTCCCAACGGTTGTCCCGGTCCATAGCGTAATATCTGCCGACTACAGAAGCGATTTGCCCGGCTGAATTTTTCAGGTGTTCCTGCAGGTCATACAAATATTTGATTCCTCCTTTTGGATCAGTATCACGACCATCTGTAAATGCATGGATAAAAACCTGATCCATACCATGGAATTTTGCAGCATCACAAAGTCCCTTTAGATGATCGATATGAGCATGGACTCCACCGTCGGATACCAGCCCGATGAAATGGGCTTTTTTGCCGGCTGCCTTTGTTTTTGCAAAAGCATTGGCAAGCACAGGATGTGAATTAAGTTCGCCGTTTTCTACTGCTAAATTGATTTTGACCAGGTCCTGAAAAACAATCCTGCCGGCACCGATATTCATGTGACCTACCTCGGAGTTGCCCATTTGGCCAACAGGCAGGCCAACAGCCAGTCCGGAAGCCTCAAGTGTGGCGTGTGGATATTTGGTGTAAAGACTGTCCACAAATGGCGTTTTGGCTTTGTCAATTGCAGAAACCGCCGGATTGGTTGCGATGCCCCAACCGTCCAAAATCATCAATAAAACTTTTTTGTCCATGCGGCAAATATATTACTTTTCATTCCAATCCTTACCCCAGAATTCATTTCTCAAACGACTTGCTCACTTCATTTTTCTAATCAGAAAAATGAAGCTTATCTATGTTTTTTGGCTTGGAATTTGCCAACCAAGGCTGATGCTAGTGCTAAAGCTTATATTATCGGTTTTCCTTTGGCTTTCTTTCCCAGATTTGGGAGGAAAATCAGAAAATAGCATCGATCCTATTGTATCTGCAATAGGAAGTGGTTCAAGTAGTGAATTGGCCCGTTTTTTCGATTCCAGTATCTCCATGAATGTAAACGGGCAGCAAGGAGAATATTCGAAAAACCAGGCAGAAATTGTTTTAAGGGATTTTTTTAAGAAAAACCCTTCCCGTGGTTTTTCTCTTGTTTTTCAAAACGAAAATCCGGGAAGCCTTAGTACCTATATCGGTGAATATTCCAGCAACCAGGTTATGTTCAAGGTCTTCATCAAGGTTTCCCAAAGCAGCAACAGTTTTCGGATTTACAGCCTAGATTTCGTAAAAAGCTAATTTCGAAAGCCTCAAGCCGGTAGTTTTGGCTATTTTTGGGTCATGAAGCCATCCTACCTTACTCCGGAAGCACTCCAGAATTTTATCAAATCTGCCCTTTTAGAAGATATTGGACCAGGTGATTACTCTTCTTTGGCTTCAATCCCAATGGAAAAAACCGGAAAAGCCCAATTGCTGATCAAGGATGACGGTATCTTGGCAGGAGTGGAGTTGGCAGGGGAAATTTTCAAGGCAGTTGACCCAAAACTCCAAGTGGAATTCCTAAAGCAAGACGGAGAAGAAGTCAAATTCGGAGATGTAGGTTTGATCGTTTCGGGGCCATCCGCATCGATTCTTTCAGCCGAAAGACTCGTCCTTAATTGCATGCAGCGAATGAGCGGCATCGCCACTAAAACTTTTAAATTGACTCAGCTGATTTTGCATACGAAAGCCAGATTGATGGATACACGCAAGACTACTCCCAACTTCCGCCTGATGGAAAAATGGGCTGTTTTCATCGGAGGAGGAGTGAATCATCGCTTTGCGCTTTACGATATGGTGATGCTGAAGGATAACCATGTTGACTTTGCCGGAGGCATCAGATCTGCAATTGAGCGAACTCGAAATTACCTGGCTCTAAATGGTCTAAATCTCAAAATCGAAGTGGAAACCCGCAATCTCCAAGAAGTGCAAGAAGTGCTGGAAGTGGGTGGGATTGACTATATCATGCTCGACAATATGGATTATGCCACGATGAGGGAAGCGGTGCGAATGATAGATGGGAGATTCTCAACCGAAGCCTCAGGCGGTATTACAGAAGAAACGCTGGCTTTGGTGGCTGAATGCGGGGTGGATTACATCTCCATGGGTGCTTTGACTCACTCGGTAAGCAGCTTGGATATCAGTCTGAAAGCAGTCTAGGGAATCATTTTTTGAACCAACACCAAGCAATTGGCCTTCTTTGTGCGTAAGTATTGTTGACAAACTAAACCAAATTACTCATGCAAGTAAAAAATCTGATTTTGGGAATTGTACTGGCGTTTGCTTTTTCATCCTGTAAAAGCAGCTTTCCAGACTCCAAATGGACAAATAAGCAATGGACTGTCGTGGAAATGCTAAGCCTTCCTGTACAGACTTCCAATTCCCCTCAAGATGCCCACCTGATCTTTAATGCCTCGGAAAAAATGGTCAACGGTAGCGGTAGCTGTAATCGGATTTTTGGTCCTTATGAAATAGGGAAAAAGCATTCCCTGAAATTTGGAAATCTTGCCTCTACTATGATGGCTTGCCAAAACCAAGCATTCGAAAACAAACTTCTTGAAACACTCCGTCGGGTGGAATTTTACCAACTATCCGGAGGAGAGCTGTGGCTTAAGGACAGCAAAAAACGTGTGATCCTAAAGTTGAGATAATCCAAAAAAACTGATCATTAAGGGAGCGGGATTTGATTCAGCTCCCTTTTTCTTTTTGTAAAAAATCCAGATTCCGCTTCAACCCAGCAAATTTTGTCCGTTTCACTGCAGACTTAGAGAAAACCCTTTTGAAAGTTTCCTCAG
>DATIAI010000212.1:0-2923 GCA_035458065.1 Algoriphagus sp.
GTCGCTTTAAATCCGAAAATTTATGGCTAAAAATGTATTTGGGGAGGAATTGATTGCTTGCAGTACATCCCCCATGACCGGATTTTATCGGAATGGTTGCTGTGAAACTGGTCCGGAGGATTCCGGTACACATACTGTATGTGCCGTGATGACAGAGGAGTTTTTGATTTTCTCAAAAAATCGGGGAAATGACCTGATCACACCCAGACCTGAATACCTTTTTCCCGGTTTGAAGCCAGGAGATAAATGGTGCCTTTGTGCACTTCGATGGATGGAAGCATACCGGGCCAATTGCGCACCTCCTGTTTTTTTAGAAGCAACAAATGAGACAAGCTTAAACATCATTCCGTTGGATTTGTTAATCGGCAAAGCCTTGAAATAATGTGAGTAAAGTTTCTTTTTTGTTAACATTACTAACACAGTCGAAAGTTTTACAAACTTTTTAAACATCCATTCGTTACCAAGAAAACAAATTTTCTTTTTGGAGGATGGAATCTATTTTAAAAAAAATGCGGGTTGATGTCAGTCCCAATCTTTATTTCAAAGAGCCTTTCAGCTCAGAATTAGGGGTTTTGATTGTTAGGGAGGGCACCCAAATGATCCAGGAAATCGGTATTGAGCTGTTTACTTTCAAGAAACTCGCTCAGCGGATCGGAAGCACAGAGGCGGCTATTTATCGGTATTTCGAAAACAAGCACATGCTTTTGCTCTACCTCTGCGCTTGGTATTGGGCTTGGATGGAGCACAATCTGGTATTTGCTACTTCTAATATTCTGGATCCGACCGAGCGTCTCGGTATTGGGATTCGACTGATGGTTGATGGTCCAGTGTACCTTGAAAACGAATTTTTGGACCCGAAACAACTCCGTAAACTCGTAATCAATGAGTCCATTAAAGGGTACCTTACCAAATCAGTGGATATGGAACATGAATCCGGGATTTTTGCCCAAGTGTACCGATTCGGAGATAGACTTTCCAATATTATTCGGGAAATCAACCCACTTTATAAATTCCCAAAGACATTGGTCTCTACAGTCATGGAGTCCAGTTTACTTCAATCTTTCAATTCTCTTCATTTGCCAGGTATGACCGATACAAAACACGAAGGAAGCGAGCGATACAATTTTTTCCACCAACTTGTATTTAAAGCTATTTCTCATGACTAGCAATTCAGAAATGACTCCGATAAAGCGATTTTTTGGATTGCTCAGGGAGGAAAAAAATCAGGTATATGCGATTTATTTTTATGCTATACTCAACGGCTTAATCACGCTTTCTTTACCCTTGGGGATTCAGGCGATTCTGAATTTTATATTGGGAGGAAGGATCAGTACATCCTGGGTGATCTTGGTAATTATTGTAGGCCTTGGAGTCGCATTCAGTGGTTATTTGCAGATTTCCCAACTCCAAATTATGGAAAAACTGCAACAGCGGATTTTTTCAAAATCGGGACTTTCTCTTGCTTACAGATTGCCCAAGGTGAAAACCGAAATAATGCATGGGGAGTATGCACCTGAGATTGTCAACCGATTTTTTGACACTGTGAATCTCCAAAAAGGTCTGGCTAAGATTCTGATCGAATTTTCTTCGGCTTTATTGCAAGTGGTGTTTGGACTGCTCTTGCTTTCGATTTATCATCCGATATTCATAATTTTTGGAGTAGTACTGATCGGGATTTTGATATTGATTTTCTATTTCTCCGGACCCCGAGGGATGGAAACAGCCCTGAAAGAATCCACTTATAAATACCAGACTGCCTATTGGTTGGAGGAAGTGGGACGAACCCTTAATTCATTCAAATTGGTAGGAAGTACCCGACTTCCGATTTTGAGAGCAGATAAGCTGATCCAACGGTATGTAGAGTTTAGATCCAAGCACTTTTCGGTGTTGATTTTTCAATACAAAGTGATGATTGGGTTTAAGGTGTTCATTATCACAAGTTTATTGATTGCTGGTAGTTTGCTTTTAATCAATGACCAGATTTCTATCGGTCAGTTTGTCGCTGCCGAAGTGATTATCGTATTGGTGATCAATTCTGTGGAAAAGCTCATTCTTTCCCTTGAAACGGTGTATGATACCTTAGTGGCGGTGGAAAAACTCGGACAGGTGATGGACTTGGAATTGGAGCACCATAGTCCTTCGGAGAAAGTCGTCACTGCAAGTCCTGAAGGTCTAAAATACCGAATGGAAAATGTCGTTTTTCAACCCCAGGATGCTGATGAACCTGTTTTGAAAGGTGTGAGTCTAACGATCCAACCGGGAAAAAAAGTAGTAGTTACCGGTAAAAGCGGAAGTGGAAAGAGTTCGCTCTTGGCCTTGTTTTCTGGGCTATATGAAGAATATGAAGGGACAGTTTCAGTCAATGATCTTTCACTTGAATACATCAACCTTGAAAAATACCGGGGGATTGTGGGTGATTTTCTGGAGTTACAGGAGATTTTTCATGGTTCAATCCGTGAAAACATCTTGGTAGGAAGGGATTTTGATCAGGGACATCTGGAATATATTCTGGATTTGGTCGGACTAAAGGAGTATTTGTATCGATTACCGATGGGTTTGGAGGCGATTCTTCAGCCTGAGGGTAAGGGACTTTCTAAATCTTTAGCCCAAAAGATCCTGTTAGCCAGAGGATTTGTAGGACAGCCAAAGGCCCTGATTATGGAAAATGTCCTGCAGTATGTTGAATCAGAGGTTCAGGATCGAGTGGTCGATTACCTATTTAAAGGAAACTGGACATTGATGATGATTGCTTATGACGAGGCAATTCTAAGTAAAGCAGATGAAGTGATCTTGATGAATGAGGGGAAAATTACATTTCAAGGTAGTTTCTCTGATTTCAAAAAATTAAATAGTTAAGTCTATGTTGAATATTTCATCTAACAAAATTCTGGATAGGGTTCCATTCAGCGGATCCAAAAGCTTG
>DATIAI010000213.1:0-3323 GCA_035458065.1 Algoriphagus sp.
TCATATCCCGGAGGAGTGTACACATACATTCTTCGGTCTGTTCCCAAGCTTGGGGAATTATACCAAACCTGTGAAATATTGCCATGAGGAGTGTCATTGAGTTGGAATACTTTGGACTCTTCTCCAGGAATCATCAACAAACTTGCGTACCTAGTTCCATCCCGTAGCGCCTGAGAATTGATTGGATCGATGATAGCTACGCCGTCAATGAAGAAATTATAGTGGTACATCGAAGAAGGGAGCGGCTTAGTGGTTACTGACCAAACACCCAGTTCTCCCTTGGTCAGAGGAATGGTTTCCCGGAATCCCATCCAGCTTCCATTGAGTGTGACCTCATTGGCTTTTTCCGAAAGCACTCGAAAGGTAACAGACTTGTCGGCATTGACTTCCGGAGACACCACTTGTGGTGCCTGCATGGCGCTGATTTCCTGAGCTAGGACTGCGATTCCATTTCCTAATAAAAGGAAGGATGCAAGAGCTAAATATTTGAGGTTGAATTTCATATGTTTATAATTTGCTTTTTAGCGGCCATATGGAATCTCGCATGCATTATAATCATCCCAGTGTGTGACTCTTGAGTCATGCTCGATTTCATGTGTTTATTATTTGATTTTCAATGGTCACATGGATTGCCCTGCGAATAATCTTCCGCTGTGAGCGAAGCCTATTCTCATGGGCATTTCATATGGCTTTTATTTAAACAGTTGGGGTGCAAACTGAGAAAGATAGATTCTCCAGTTTCTCCAGATGTGTCCGCCTTCACTTTCTACATAAGTGTATGGCATTTTCATCGCATCTAGTTTAGCGAGGTATTCCTTATTGGCATTGTATAGGAAATCCGTTTTTCCGATAGCGATCCAATAGAGTTTGTAGCCATTATCCATCTGGGTTTTCAGAGTTTGGTCAAAGTTGCTGTATACCTTACCAGTCGCATCCTCTCTTGGCATAATTGCAGCCGAGAAAAGTCCCATGTAATCAAAAGTATTCGGATAATATCTGGAGATGTGCAAAGTGTGATAACCACCCATTGACAGACCTGCAATAGCCCGGTTGGCTTTGTCGGCTTTCACCCGATAGCTGCTTTCCACAAATTTGATAATATCCTCAAATGCTCCTTCATAGGTTCCATCCATAGTTTTTGGAATCATGAATTGGGGTTTGTAAAAGTTTTTGCTGCCTTCTCCCGGAGCACCATCTTGGATCACGTTGCCATTTGGCATGACCACGATCATGGGTTTGGCTTTTCCTTCAGCGATTAAATTGTCCATAATCTGTGCGGTGCGTCCCAATGCAATCCAAGCTTCTTCGTCGCCACCAGCTCCATGAAGGAGATAAAGAACCGGATAAGTTTCAGTCGACTTTTCATATCCAGGTGGTGTGTAAATGGTGATTCGACGATCCATTCCCAAACCTGGCGAGTCATACCAGCGACGGGTGACTGTGCCGTGAGGGATGTCATTGGTCTTGAACAGATCTGCATGTCCACCACCTACAATAAAGAGGTTGGTCACTGAAGCCACGTCACGGATTAGAAAAGGATTGCTAGGATCCGTGGTGGAAAAACCATCAACAATGAATGAATAAGTGTAAAGTTCAGGTCTTAAAACCGGAGTCTTTAATTCCCAAACACCGTTTTCACCTTTTGTGAGGTCGGCTTTACCGGGACCGTCCATTTGGCCCATCGGAGTTTCCATTTTTACTGAGGGTAGAAAATCCCCGGTTACCTGCACGGACTTGGCATTGGGGGCATGAAGGCGAAAAGTGACAGTCGCATCTTCATGGATTTCAGGCGAAATGATATTTTGTGCTCTGAAGAGAGCTTCCTGAGCCTGAGCCGAAACCATCAGGAGGAAAGCGGAAAGGATAAAGAGTATTTGTTTTTTCATAGGTTAATGGGTTCTATTGTCTCAATGTGTGAAAATAGAAAAAAGGAAAATAAAATCCTAAAATCTTTCCATTGAGTCACGAAATCAGCAAGAGTGATAACACAAGGCGAAAGAATTTATCGAATAGACCCCGAAAAATTCTGAGTTAATCTCAGCTTCCGGAAAAATAGATCGGCAAATCTCAAACCTGATAAGGCGACCGGATTTGGGAAAAAAAGAAAAGGGTAAAGCCAACCACCAAAATCACCCAAGGAACTGCGAAGAGTATTGAAAGAAAGATTAAAAAGAAGGCTCCGATTGAAAATCGAATGATTGAAAATTCTTTGGTTTTCCAATAAATCAACCCCAAAAGTCCAACCAGAATTGAAATCAGATTTAGAGGCAGAATCAAAACGAATTCCATTTTTCCCAATTGGAGGCTCCGCCAAAAAAGGAATATCAATTCAGGTAAAAGGACTATCGCTAAGCTACCGAGATGATTCAAGACCTTTTCGAAGAGCGGTAAAGGCAAGCTCCTAAACCATGACAGTTTCTGGTTTTCAAACTCGTTTTTCTCCAATAAAATGGGAATGTGTAGATAGGCAATGCACAAAATCCCAAACTCCAACCAGCGCAGATCATAGGTTCCGGTTTGATATGATATGAAAAAACCGTTCAGCAATACGATACTAAGCGTTTTTGTAAGTAAGAGAAGCAAGGGGCGATTTTGCCGCAGTTCCAATCCAAACCATGAAATGCGGGGAAGTGGCCAGTTCCATTTTGGACGAACCAAAACAGTTTCTTTCAACGGGTGGAGGAGGCTATTGTAAATAAAAATCAGATTTATCAGGCACCCTGACACAACTGAGATCCAGAGGATGGCCAAGAGATCCCATGTTTGTTTTTCTACTCCAAAGTAGCTTAAGAAAATCAGGTAGATTATTGGAAATACATGGGTTGAAAGCCAGACAATTGCCCAATTTTTCCCTAAAATTCTTCGTGACAGAAGCCCTGTCTGGTGGTAAAAGTGGTACTCATGTCCTCGAAGTAGCCTAAGTTGGAAGGTCAAATGAAAAGTGGAAAAAAGGATAAATCCAATAGGTAAAATTGAAAAGGCCAGAGGCTGGTTAAACAGGAATTTTCCAAGAAGAATATGCTGTTTGAGCTCCATGAAAATTCCCCCAAAAACCAAAACCAAGATCCAAAAACCGAGGTAGTTTCGGTAAAATGGAATGGTGAATAATTTGAAGTTGATATTATACATGCGAGAGCAGTCGGCCATTCTCCAGTACCAAGCGGGAATCAATAGAAATATGATCCAAAGGATTGGACTGGTGAGAGGTGAGAAGGAATCCGATTCCGGATTTTGCGCTCTCAGTGATTACCTCAGTCAATACCTCCTGACTGCCGGCATCGATAGTGGTAAATGGTTCGTCCAAGATGATCAGACTGGGATTG
>DATIAI010000214.1:0-2000 GCA_035458065.1 Algoriphagus sp.
TTTCCATTTTATGGTACAACTCGCAGGGAATGCCACGTCATTTTTTACCCATTGATAGACCTGATTTATTTCTTCACGAGTGGTGGTTCCAAAAGCTCTTGCCGAAATAGGTGGCCGGTTAATTCCCAGAGTTTCAAAAAGTGGAAACAAACTGTAATGCCCCATATCCGCTACCGATCCTCCGCCAAACTCATACCAGCCCCTAAAAACATTGTGTGTGTAGTTTTTGTGATAGGGCATCTCGGGCACCGGACCAAGCCAAAGTTCCCAGTTGAAACCTTCCGGGATGGGTTGGGCTTCAGTTGGTCTCTTAGTCCACTGCTGCCAGACGGGACGATAGGACCAGTTGTGGATTTCTTTCAAATCCCCGATCAGTCCTTCATCCATCCAAGCCTTGATCTGCCGATATTCCGGTCGGTCTGACCACGCTAAAAGGTGGGTGATCACGCCTGATTCTTTGGCCTTTTCGATCACTTTTCTGCCTTCCAGTAGTCGGTTGGAAATAGGCTTATGAGTGACCACGTGGATTTTTTTGTCCATCGCGGCAATTGCAATCGAGGCATGCGTGTGATCTGGGGTCATGATTTTGATGGCATCGATTCCCTTTTCTTTTGCAAAAAGCTCCCGGTAATCTTCGTAGCTCGTGCAGCCTTTGTACTTTCCGGAAGGTTTATTTTTAGCGTAGTATTTTTCCACGTACTCCTGACCGACATCTCTTCCTCCCGGAATCCCGGGTTTTCCTTCCCACCAAGAATTATCGCCCAAGACTTCCCGGATGTCATCGCGGATGCCATTGGCCGACCAGTCAATGTAATCGGTCGAGAACTTATTGGAATCACAAACAGCGACTACCCGGACTTTTGGGTTTAATAGCATTTCTCCCATTTCTCTGAGTCCCTGAGTTCCACAACCGATGTTTGCTACGGCTATTTGGTCAGATGGAGGGATGTGTCCAGTGCCGGCGATGACATTTGACGGTACTATTGTGATGGAAGCGGCTATGGTCGCTGCCGAACCGAGAAATTCTCTTCGGTTGATTTTGGGTGACTGATCCATGAAAAACTATTCGTATTGAAAGTCAATAATTTACGAATTGAAAGAAGATTTCAAAAGAAAATTTTTCTAGAGTCCTTTTTTATGAATTTTCTTTCCTGATTAATTAAAAAGCATCCTTTTCAACCGCTCGCTTTAAATGGCATTTGGGAGTTTTTCAATTTTGTCATCCAGATAGATTTTTTGGAGAAATGGTTTATCTTTTCCTTTCTCCCCAAATTAAACATTATGAAAATCAGTTGCTTTTCACTCAGAATTATCGCTGTTCTGGCTTTTTTCATTTGTACAAGCAAGAGCTTTTCACAAGAAACCAACTACCCAACCCGACCAAATATTGTATGGATTGTCTGTGAGGATATGTCTCCGGAGCATCTGGAAATGTATGGAGGCACAGGAGGGAAAACTCCAAATTTGAATGCCCTTGCAAAGGAATCTGTCCAATACACCAATGTTTTTGCCACAGCCGGAGTTTGCGCACCTAGCCGGGCTGCCTTGATCACCGGAGCTTACCAAACCTCCATCGGTGCAATGCATATGCGTACTTTGGCTCCTTCAGCTGCAGCAGGTGATGCTTATCCTCCGGGATTCAAGGGGTATTCAACGGTTTTGCCAGAAGGTGTGAAGCCTTATCCGGAGTACCTTCGAATGGCAGGCTACTACACCAGCAACAATTCCAAGGAAGATTATCAGTTTAGAAGTCCGGTGACTATGTGGGACGAAAGCAGTCCAAAAGCCCACTATCGAAACAGACCCGATCCCAAGCAACCATTTTTCGCGATTTTCAATTTCACCACAACTCATGAATCCCAAGTGTGGGTGCGTGAAAAAGAGCCTCTCAAAGTTGATCCGGAAAAAGTTAAAGTGCCGCCTTACTATCCGGATGACTCGGTCAGCCGCTATGTAATGGCGAGATTTATCACCAATGTGATGACCATGGATGAGCAAGT